>CAXTDP010000162.1:0-9606 GCA_964242295.1 uncultured Acetobacteraceae bacterium
GCTGGTCCTGGTGCGCCTTGAAGCCGGGGGCGCCGGGCATCTTGAAGTTGATCTTGTCCTTGAACAGCACCACCGGCCCGCCCATCAGCGCGGATGTCCACTCGGAAAGGGCGCCGTTGCGGACGAGGCGGTCGAAGCCGGGATGGACCGGGCAGAAGTTCTCGATCCGCTGGATCACCTTGCGGCCCGGCTCAGTCAGGCTGTCCTCGTGATACACCCAGTGCCGCCCGGGCTGCTCCGGGGCAACCTCCAGTTCCTCCGTCCATTGCAGCAGCGCCGCGGTCGTCGCGGCGTCGAAGAAGCCCGGCACGACCAGAAAGCCGTCGCGCGCCATCAAGGCGCGCTCAGACGCGGCCGCGGAGCGGCTGCTGGCTGGGATGGCGTGGCTCGCGGCGCTCAACCGATCAACTCCGGCAGCAGGCGGACGGCTTTTGCCACGTCTTCCGGGAAGTCAATCTCGGTCCAGGGCAGGCCGCTGATGTCCTCGAAGCCGAATCGGCCGGGCGCACTGTCCAGGATCATGTCGCGGATCGGCTCCTCGTATTCGTCGCTGCGGCGGCCGGCGCCGACATACGCCTCGGCCCGGCCCGCCAGTTCGGCCGCCGTCTGCGCGGACAGCCTGAAGAACCCGACCGACTCGCCGTGCCATTCGTGCGCCCGCGTCGGCCGCTTATGGAAGTCGGCGATGCGCCCGTCCTGGATGCATATCTTCACCGGCTCGTCGCCAGGCTCGATGTTGCGGTCGAGCAGCAGGCAATCGGACGCCGCACTGGCGAGCAGCCGGGCGAGCAGCCGGTCGTCATAGATCACGTCGGCGTCCATCAGCACGACCGGGCGACCCGATTGTAGGGTCGCCCGACCCGCCCAAAGCGAGACCACGCTGCCCTCACGGAAATCCGGGTTGATGACGACCGAGACCGGGGGGTCCACCTCCAACACGGCCAGCGCCGACTGTATCTGGTCGGCGGCAAAGCCGGCGACGACGGTGATGTCCGTGATCCCCGCCCGGCGCAGCGCCAGGACATGCCGCGCGAGCAGGCTGGTCCCATCGAACTCCAGCAAGGCTTTCGGCTTGCCCCTGAAGCCTGGGGAACCGCTCAACCTGCGCCCGATGCCGGCGGCAAGAATCATTCCTTGGATACGTGGCGCGGCGGGCAAGCTTGCCTCCTTGGCGAGCCGGAATAACAATACGTAACACAGATGACATACGGATTCGAGAGGGTCTAGTCGGTCATGCTCACTGGGAGGTTTAGGAAGATTGCCCAACGATATCGAGCCTTGGACGAAACGCGGCCAGTCCGGTCCATCCCGTGCGGCACGCTTACGCTCGCTGCTGCTCTCGCCCGACCTCTCGTTCATCATGGAGGCGCATAGCGGGCTGTCCGCCAAAATCGTCGAGGAGGCCGGGTTCGCCGGCATCTGGGCGTCGGGCCTGTCCATCTCCGCCCTGCTCGGGTTGCGCGACAACAACGAGGCCTCGTGGACGCAAGTGCTGGACGTGCTCGAGTTCATGGCCGATGCCTCGACCCTGCCGATCCTGGTGGACGGCGACACGGGCTACGGCAACTTCAACAATGTTCGCCGGCTGGTGCGCAAGCTCGGCGAGCGTGGCATCGCCGGCGTCTGCCTGGAGGACAAGCTGTTCCCGAAGACCAACTCCTTCCTCGGCGAACGCCAGCCGCTGGCCGACGTGGCGGAGTTCTGCGGGCGCCTCCGCGCCGGCAAGGATGCGCAGGCGGACGACGATTTCTGCATCGTCGCCAGGACGGAGGCGTTGATCTCCGGCCATTCCATGGACGAGGCCTTGCGCCGGGCCGAGGCCTACCACGCGGCCGGCGCCGACGCGATCCTGGTGCATTCAAAGAAACCCGACGCCGGCGAGATCACCGCGTTCATGCAGCGCTGGGACAGGCGCTGCCCGGTCGTCATCGTGCCCACCATCTACTACGCGACCCCCTCCAGCACATTCCGCGCGGCGGGGGTCTCGCTCGTGATCTGGGCCAACCACCTCGTTCGCGCCTCCATCTCCGCCATGCGCGAGACCGCGAGGACCATCGCCAGCACGCAGTCGCTGCTGGAGGTGGAGGACCGCGTCACCCCGGTGCGCGATATCTTCCGGCTGACCGGCAATGAGGAGCTTGAGGCGGCGACCCAGCACTACCTGCCGGCGACGCGGAACGTCCGCGGCATCGTGCTGGCCGCCTCGCGCGGCGCCCCCCTCGCGTCGGAGACAGTGGACCAGCCGAAATGCATGCTGGACGTGCGCGGCAAGCCCCTGCTGCACCGGTTGCTCGCGACCTTGGGCGAGAGCGGCATCTTCGACGTGGCGGTCGTCCGCGGCTACCGGGCCGACGCGGTTTCGGCGCACGGCGTCGTCATGCTGGACAACCATGAGTTCGCCGGGACGGGCGAGGCTGCCTCCCTCGCATGCGCGCTGCCCCGGCTGCAAGGCGAGACGATCGTGGTCTATGGCGACGTGCTGTTCCGCCGCTACATCCTCGACGGGCTGCTGGAATCCCAGGCCGACATCACCGTCGTGGTCGACTCCACCCGGCGGGCCGGGGCGAACGGGCGCGACCTGGTCAAGGCCGACCGCCCAGACACCGGCGGCTTCTACGACGACGGCCCGGCATGGCTGACCGGCGTCGGTGCGGACCCGGCCCACTCCTCCGGCGAGTGGATCGGACTGATGCATTTCAGCGCGCGCGGCGCCGAACTGGTCAGCAGCGAGTTGTCGGCGATGCAGGCGGATGGCAGCCTGGCCACCGCCGACATCCCCTCGCTGCTCGGGCGGCTCACCCGGGTCTCGCCTGTCGCCTTGCACTACATCCGCGGCCATTGGCTGGACGTGGACACCCCGTCGGACCTGGCCGAGGCGCGGAACTTCTCCTGATGCTGGCGGCTGCATCGTTCATCGAGGCGGCAGGGCGCGCCGGCACCAGTTTCTACACCGGCGTACCCTGCAGCTTCCTGACCCCGCTCATCAACCGGGCGCTGAGCGACCGCTCCCTGACCTATGTCGGCGCGGCCAGCGAGGGGGAAGCCGTGGCGATCGCCGCCGGTGCCTGGCTGGCCGGGCGCGAAACGGCGGTGATGTGCCAGAACTCCGGTCTGGGCAACGCGGTCAACCCGCTGACCTCGCTCAACCACCCGTTCCGCATCCCGACGCTGCTGATCGTCACCTGGCGCGGCCAGCCCGGGTTGCAGGACGAGCCGCAGCACGAGCTGATGGGCCGCATCACACAGCAGCTGCTCGACACCATCAACGTGCCGCATGCGCCGTTTCCGCGCACGGAGGCGGCGCTGAGCCTGGCGCTGGAGCAGGCACGCGCCGCCATGGCCGACGGGCAACCTTTCGCGCTGGTGATGGAGAAGGACAGCCTGGCTGACGAGCCGCTCGACCCGGCTGCCCGTCCACCTCACGCACCCGGGCGGCACGACGACCTGCAAACCCACTCCGGGCGGCCGACCCGGCTGGCCATCCTGGAACGCGTGCTGGCCGACGCGCCCGCGGACGCCCCGATCATCGCCACCACCGGCAAGACCGGCCGCGAACTGTTCACCCTCGCCGACCGCGAGCAGCACCTCTACCAGGTGGGCTCGATGGGGTGCGCGAGTCCCATGGCGCTGGGCGTCGCCGCCACCACCCGGCGCCGCACGATCGTGCTGGACGGTGACGGCGCGGCGCTGATGAAGCTCGGCAGCCTCGCGACCATCGGCGCCTATCAGCCTCCCGGCCTGATGCACGTCGTGCTCGACAACGGCGTGCACGACTCGACCGGCGGCCAGGCCACGGTATCGCCGACGGTGGACTTCGCCCGTGTCGCGCTCGCCTGCGGTTACGCCGAGGCGGCCGTCTGCGACAGCGCCGACGGCTTCACTGCCGCCTTCCGCCGGGCATTGGCCGCCGATGGCCCCTTCCTGCTGCACGTCCGCATCCGCCCGGGTTCGCTCGAAAAGCTTGGCCGTCCGACGATCGCCCCGCACGAGGTCGCGCAGCGGTTCCGTGGCTTCCTGCGTCAGTCCCTGGAGCGGGGCCGATAGGCCTCGGTAAACGCCCGGATGGCATCCAGTGCCCGCGTGATATCCTCCGCCCCGATCGCGCCGATGCAGCCGATGCGAAAGCTCGGCTCCCGCGTCAGCTTGCCCGGATAGATCACGACTCCTCGCCGGTGCAGGAAATCGTAGAAAGCCTCGAAGCGGAACCACCCGCCGGGCGGGATGGGGAACGTCACGATCACCGGCGCCTGCAACGCTTCCGGCAGGAACGGCTCGAACCCCAGCCCCGACATTCCCTCCCGCAGCATCCGGCAGTTGCGGCTGTATCGGCGATGACGGGCCGCGACGCCGCCCTCCGCCGTCAACTGGTCAAGCGCCGCGGCCAGCCCGGCGACGACCTGCACCGGCGGGGTGAACCGCCACTGCCCGTTCGCCTCGAACCCCCGCCACTGGTCATGCAAATCCAGGCTGACGCTGCTCGCATTCCCAGCCGAAGCCGCAAGGTGGCCTGTTTCGGCGATGGCATAGGACAGGCCCGGAACCCCTTCGAGCCCCTTGTTCGCGGACCCCACCAGGGCGCTGAAGCGGAACCGGGCGCCATCAATCGGAATGGCTCCGAACGAACTCATGGCATCAACGATGAAACGCCGCCCCGCCTGCTCCACCACGGCCGCGATCTCCTCGACCGGGTTGAGCAGCCCGCTCGTCGTCTCGCAATGCACCAGGGCGACGTCCGTGACCGCAGGGTTCGCAGCCAGCGCGGCAGCCACCTGGTCACGGCCGATCGGCTGATCTTCCGCCGCTTCGACGACGGCGTAAGGCCGGCCGAGCCGCCGGGCGATGGCCACCATGCGCTGGCCGTAAGCGCCGTTGACCAGCACCAGCAGCTTGCCACCGCGCGGCACCAGCGTTTGGATCACCGCCTCGACGGCATAGGTGCCGCTCCCCGGCAAAGGCACCGCCGCATGCGTGCCCGAAACCCCGGCCAAAGCTGCCAGGCGTGCACGGACGTCCTCGCTCATGGCGATGAAGTCGGCTTCGCGCGATCCCCAATCGGCGTCCAGGGCACGCCGTGTCGCGTCGGACGTGGTCAGCGGACCGGGCGTGAGCAGCAGGGTTCGTATCGGCAAGGGCATCGCACCGCCCTAGCGCAGAATGGGCCTCGGCGCTATTGAGGCCAGGCACGAGGGACCGCGGATGAGACTGGGAGCGTTGATCAGCGGAGGGATCGGCTTGGCGCTGGCGGCCTGGCTGATCGGAGCAAATGACGTCGGCCGCATCGTGGGCCTGCTCCGCAACGCCGGATGGTTCGGCATTGCTGCCGTGGTCGCGTTCCACCTCGTGCAGCTTTATTGTTCCGCCGCCTCCTGGTGGGTCATCACCGGTCCTACCCGGCCGCGCCCATCGCTGCGCACCTTCATCGTGCTGCGCTGGGTTCGGGAGGGCGTGAACAACCTGCTGCCGGTGGCGCAGATCGGAGGCGAGTTCGTGGCCTCACGGCTGCTCGGCCAACGCGGCGTCCCGCTCGCCCCCGCCATCGCCGGGACCGTCGCCGACCTCACGATGGAGATGGTCACGCAGATCGCCTTCACCCTGCTGGGCCTGGCCTTGCTGCTGCACAGCGTCGGCAACGGGGGGATCGCGAACACCGTCCTCGGCGGCATCGGAGCCGCTGTCGTGGTCGCCGCCGTGTTCCTGGGCGCGCAATGGTTCAGCTTCGCAATCGAGAAGGGCCTGCTGCGGCTCGGGCAGGCGTTGGGCTGGACTGGCGCCGGGCAGGTCACGGGACTGCATGCGGCGCTGACTGCCTGCTACCGCGCCCCGCGCCGGCTCGCCCTGTCTGCGTTTTGGCACTCCGTTTCTTGGCTCCTGGGCGGGATCGAGGTCTGCCTGGCGCTGCATTTCCTGGGCCACGATGTCGGCATCGGCCCCGGCCTGGTCATCGAAAGCCTGGGGCAGGCGCTGAAGGCGGTCGGGTTCGCGGTGCCGGGGGCGCTAGGCGTGCAGGAAGGGGGGTATATCGTGGTTTGCCAGCTATTCGGCTTATCGCCCGAGGTGGCGATTGCCTTGTCGCTGATGAAGCGCTTGCGGGAGGTCGTGCTCGGCGTGCCCGGCCTGGTCGCCTGGCAGCGGTTGGAAGCGCGCCGCGCCGGCATCCACCTGCAACCGCTTGAGAAAGCCTCGTCATGATCGGCGGCTCCTGGACCCACTTGGCCGCCCGTCCCTTGGTGCGGCCGCTGATTGGCACCTGGGTTCGGCCGAACCATCTCACCGCCTTGCGTTTGCTGTCCGGCCTGGCCGCTTGCGCTTGCTTCGCGCTTGGCACCCGCAACGGATCGGTGTGGGGCGGCGTGTTGTGGCTCGTGTCCGCGTTCCTCGACCGCGCCGATGGCGAGCTGGCCCGGCTTGGCAACCTGGGTACCCCCGGTGGCCACGTCTTCGACTACTACGTTGACAACCTGGTCAACGGGCTGTTCTTCGTCTCCGTCGGGATCGGCCTGCGGCAGAGCTGGCTTGGCAGATGGGCCATCCCGCTCGGCATCCTGAGTGGGGTGGCCCTGTTCGCCTGCAACGTGCTGTCCGAATGGCTTGAGCAGCGCAGCCCGCCCAACACGCGCGCCTATGAGGGGCGCTGGGGCTTCGACCCCGATGATGCGTTCTACCTCATGGCGCCGCTGGCTTGGCTGGGCTGGATGGCGCCCATCCTGGTCGGGGCTGCGGTCGGGACGGTGATGGTGACGACCCTGACCGGCCTGCGGCTGATACGGCTCGTACGGCGCCCGGCGCAGGCTTGAGTGTCTGACCCCGATCCCGGCGCTGCTCACCATCGTGCTGCGCCGGGTGCAGGACGTGCTGCTGGTTCTGGCGCCGCTCCTGCTGTCGTCGTTGCTGACCGTCGCCGCCGCCGTGGCGCCGTCGCTGCCGCTCGACTTCGCCGGCATCATCGCCCCGCCGCTCCTGCTGGGCGTGGCGTGTCGTTCAACATCTACGTCGTCATGAACCGGCGCGCAGGCCAGACCGCTCCGCTCGGCTCCGCCACGGCCCGCGCCGTCGTGTTCCCCGCGCTGACCACGGCCACGGCCTTCGGCTCCCTCAGCCTGTCGCACCACCCGGGAACGGCAAGCATGGGGGTTCTGCTGCTGCTGCTCAGCCTCGGTTGCACCGTAGTGACGGCACTTGTGTTCCTTCCGGCGATGCTCGCGGCCATGCCTCGTCTGCAAGGCGGCTGAAGCCTGATGCATGGGACACCATGCCGCCTCGAAACTCTGCTCCGGCCGTCAATGCAAGTGGCTTTCAAGCGATTGCCCTGGGTAGCCAGTTGCTTTGCTGACCCAATTGCTTTGCTTGACAATGGTTTGGCGTGCCAGCAGGGTCATGCCGGTTGACGCAAGCTCTACGGCGGCCCGGATGCGAATGCACGGCCACAGGGCGTAACCAGCCATAATAGGACCCGCCAAGGGTCGGAATGGGAGGACGCGATGCTCAGAAGGACGCTGTTGGCGGTTGCCGCCGGTGTGGCCGGAACCGGATTTGCCGGGAACGCCGCATGGGCGCAGGCCCTGCCGAAGCTGAAGGCAAAGGACAAGTACAAGGTCGGCTTCGCCCAGACCGAGTCCAACAACCCCTGGCGCATCGCCCAAACCGAGAGCATGCAGTCCGAGGCCGCCCGGCTGGGCCATCAGCTCGTTTATACCGACGCCGCGGCATCGGCAGCCAAGCAGGTGGCAGACGTCAACTCCATGATCGCCCAGGGCGTTGACCTGATCTTCCTGGCGCCGCGGGAGGAGAAGCCTCTCGTCCCCGCTGTCATGGCGGCCAAGCGCGCCGGCATCCCCGTCGTCCTGCTGGACCGCAAGGTGGACGAGACCCTGGCCAAGCCCGGCCGCGACTACCTGACCTTCATCGGCTCCGACTTCGTGGCCGAAGGGCGCCGGGCCGGCGAGGCGCTGGCCAAGGCGACGGGCGGCAAGGCCCTGATCATCCAGATCGAGGGAACCACCGGGTCGTCGCCCGCCAACGACCGCCGCAAGGGGTTCGAGGAAGGCATCAAGGCCAGCCCTGGCATGAGGATCATCGCCTCCCAGTCCGGCGACTTCGTCCGCGACAAGGGCCGCCAGGTCGCGGAAACGCTGCTGCAGGCCCATTCCGATGCGACCGCGGTCTATGCCCACAACGACGAGATGGCCATCGGCGCGCTGGCGGCGCTGGAGGCGGCGGGCAAGAAGGCCGGTCAGGACGTCATGGTGGTGTCGGTGGACGGCACCCGGGACGCCTTGCAGGCGATCATAGACGGCAAGATGCTGGCGACCGTCGAGTGCAACCCGAAGTTTGGCCCGAAAGCGTTCGAGACGCTGGCCCGCTACGCCAAGGGCGAGACGATCGAGCCGTGGGTGGTGAACGTTGACCGCTTCTACGACAAGTCGAACGCGACCCAGATGATCGCCGACTCGTACTGACCCAACCGGCCGTCTTGACCGCTCTTGCCATCGCGGAGGGCGCATCGGCGCGAAAATGACGGAGCGCCGCCGTAAGCATTCGGAGTGGTTCGCAGCAGAGTCCGGACGCGCAACAGCCGGACCCTGCTGCAAGTTTCTGCCCGCAAACAAAAAGGCCAGGCCGGTTTGCATCCAGCTCAAACGCCGACCGGTCTACGCCGATGATGGCTGATGCAATGCGGCGAACCCCGCCGTCCGCTTCACAGGATTGCCGCCGATGACCTCGCCGCTGCTCATGATGCGTGCGATCGAGAAACGCTTCGCCGGTGTGCCCGCGCTGGCAGGGGCCTCGCTGGAGGTTGGGCGTGGCGAGGTCCACGCGTTGATCGGCCAGAACGGCGCTGGCAAGTCCACGCTCATAAAAATCCTGACCGGCTACCATCAGCGGGACGCCGGCGAGGTGACGTTCGACGGCCGCCCTGTTGCCTTCACCTCGCCGGGCGAGGCGCAGCGGGCGGGCATCAGCACGATCTACCAGGAGATCAACCTCGTCCCCTACCGCTCCGCGGCGGAGAACATCTGCCTCGGCCGGGAGCGGCGGCGCTTCGGCCTGCTGGACTGGCGGGCCATGCACGCGGAAGCGGAGGAGCTGTTGGCCCGGTTCAGCATCCACGTTGACGTCCGCCGCCCGGTGATGACGCTGCCGACTGCCGTGCAGCAGATGGTCGCCATCGCGCGCGCCGTCGCCTTCGAGGCCGGGCTGGTCATCATGGACGAGCCGACCTCCTCGCTGGCGGAACGCGAGGTGGAGGTGCTGTTCGGCGTGATCCGGCGCCTAAAGGCATCGGGCGTGTCGGTCGTCTTCGTCAGCCACAAGCTGGACGAACTGTATGCTGTCTGCGACCGCGTCACCGTCATGCGCGACGGCCGCACGGTGCGGACGGGCGGGATGGAAGACCTGTCGCGCCTGGACCTTGTGACCACCATGCTTGGGCGCGAGTTGGAGCGGACGCTCCACGGCGCCGGCGCCGGCCCGGCGCAAACGAACGCAGCCGCGGTGCTGGAGGTCGACAACCTGCAAGCCGGCCCCAAGGTGCGCGGCGTCAGCCTGGACATGCGCGAGGGGGAGATCGTCGGCCTGGCCGGCCTGCTCGGCTCGGGTCGCACCGAA
>CAXTDP010000163.1:0-298 GCA_964242295.1 uncultured Acetobacteraceae bacterium
TAATTGAGGTGTATGACGGATGTCTCAGCCTGAGTTATGCTGAGAAAGAAAAGCAACCCACCAGTGCCCGCAGCCGCAAAGCCGCCATTGCCGGTTGTGCCGGGACATCAGCAATCGGCGCCGCCGATTGGGAAACCGCCGCAACAGCCGGCACGGCAACGGGTGGAGCCGCGGCTCGCACCGCGCCACGCACCGCCTCCGTCATTGCCGCAGCCGGAGCAGGCGCAGCACTCGCCGCTTGCATCCCCGGCGCCAAGCGAGCCGCTTCAACCGTACCAAGCGCGCGGGCTACCTCCGC
>CAXTDP010000163.1:308-9599 GCA_964242295.1 uncultured Acetobacteraceae bacterium
CCGGCCTGTTGAGCAGTATCTACCTCGTCGCGACGCAGGCGCCACGGCCGGCGCAGCCGCAACCTCGCCAACTCCTCTCGCCGCAGCCGCCGGCGCCGGCTGCCCAACCCGCGCCGCCACCACAGCAGCTTGCTGCGCCACAGTCGCAGCCTGTTGCGCCTGCGCCATCAGCGCTTGCAGCCCCACACTGCTTGCAGCCACGGCCGCATCCAGTGCTCGCAGCTCCCGCATGATGACGTCCAGCCCGGCGCTGACCCCATCCTGCAACGCGAGGTTGATCCCAATCTCATAGGCGTCAATCATCGCCGTCCCTCCCGCAACCGTGCCATGCGCGGCACCCCACGCCGACCCGGCTGCAAGCTCCCCGGCACCTCCATGATCCGCAGCACCAGCGTATCCACCCCAAACACCGCGCCCGTTGCTGCCCCATCCCCGCCTACCCCGGCGGTGCCCAAGCCATCGCCGCCCAGTCCCACGTCAGCCCGTCCATCTGGCCGATCACGATCACCCATGCCGTCCGCTCCTCCGCGTCCAACGAGAACGCCACGTCCAGCGGTACCCCGTTCCGCACCAGGAAAAGGCAATCCACCAGGTCCGCTTGCCCCACCAGCCCATGCAGCGCAGCCGGGTCAGGCCCCCCGGCCGCGCCGCCTAGTTTGGGTCGGACAACGCCTCCCCCACCGCCGTAAGCCCGGCATCCCCCAACCGCGCCACCAGCGCCTCCAACTGCCCTTCATTCGCCGCCGCCGGCACTGGCACCCCGTCAATCGCCTGCACGCAGTAGGCCAGCATGGCATACCCGACATACCGGTCATTGCTCGACAGCACCGGCCCCAACGCCTTGAACAGCCGCAGCCGATCCAAAGCTCCAGGCCGCCGCACTTCCAATAGCCGCCCAGTCGCATCCGTAACCGCCAAAGGCCGCCCAGCCTCAGCAATAATCCGTTCAGAAGGTGTATTCATAAAAGCTCAGTGCTCCGCTTCTCCCTCTCCCTCCAGGAGAGGGTCGGGGTGAGGAAAAGGCCTCCAAAACCAACATCGCCAGCAAAGCCCTTCTGCGAAAGGCCAGAAACACCCAATCGGCTCTTTATTTCACCAACTTCCGAACTGAAAAGGGTTCAGACCCTAAATCCGCTTCCGCCGGCTCGCAAAAAACTCCAGCCGCTGCCGGACTGGCGCATCGCCCTTCCAGGAACCAGCATTGGCCAGCTTGAAAACCGCTGCCTCAAACTGGTAAGTGCTCGTGCTCCCATCGGTCTCGTTGATATACTGATACAGCGTAGCCCCCTGTATCAGCCCCTCCGTGTGCCAGGCCTGCTCGATCCCCGCGGTGAAGTCGTCCGCCGCCGAGCTTCCCCTTTCCAGCTCGAAATGCCCTTCCCACCCCTTCGGCAGTTCCGCCGCGAGATGCACCCCGTCCAGCCGGTCAATACGCACGGGATGCGTCATCTGCCGGCTCTCAAACCCGGTCACATGCGAAAGGTCCACCCGCAACCCCGCCGTCCCGCCCACCGCAGGCCCGATCACCACCAACTGGCAATCTCGCCCGGTCGAGAAATTATTCGCTGGCATTTCTCAGCTCCCCTTAAACCACTTGACCCGCGGGCAAGGTCTGCCGCGTTACCTGTACGGTCTGCCCGCCTTCCAGGTTCACGATGAAGCGCTCGTTGATCGCCTGATACTGCACCTGCGCATCGGACTGCACATAGCCCAGCCCCACCCGGTTCGGCAGGTTGTTGCTCGCGTCGCACACCACGCTGAACGGCAAGGATCCGTCCACCGTCCCAAGTATCCCCTGCCCCAGCATCGCCTGCAGGAACCCGAGCTGCGTCGAGCGTATCCGCCGGAACAGCCCCGCATTGATAACCTGCCCAACATACTGCCCCATCCCCGCCGCCAAAGTCCGGGCAATGAAGTCGGTCATTCGCGTGTAATTGTCCCCATTCGTCGTCGCATTGCTGCTGCTGTTGTGCCCGCCTCGCACCCCCCAGAAACTGCCACCCGGCTGCGGGTTGGCAATCACGTCCAATCCGCCGCCAAGCAAAACCGCCAGCTCAGCCGTGCTGTATCCATTGTTTTGCGCGCTCCCCGGCACCCCGGCCCGCTGCGTCCCTACCACCCCATAAAGCGGCTTGTTGAGGCTGCTCTGCTCCGGCGAAAGATTAGCCAACCGCCCCGCCACGAACCCTTGCGGACTGACCAGCCGTATGGTCCCGGTAACCGGATCGTTCCAATATACCCAGTCGCCGAACATCAGCTTGGCCGCCGGGTTGTCCAGCCCCGCCGCTTGTCGCCCCGCCACTGCAGACGCAATCGCATCCCCGGAAGGCCCGGTCAGGATGGCATAAAGCCCTTCCTGCTGCGCGAACCCAGCCTGCGTCGCCCACCAACCGAGGTCGTCCGCATCCGCCAACACCAACAGGCTGCATCCCTGCCCGCGCAGAGCATACATCCCTTGCCGCGGCAGCCCATCTTGCCCGACCAGCGTAGCCGCGCTCACTCCCGCAGCCCCATCGCTGCCATTCAGCAGGCTCTGCCCCGACAGTCCCGCCGGCTGCGTCGTTGTTGCCGATCCCAGGCTCGCCACGCACAACTGGCTAGGCCCCCGCAGCGGCCCCACCCCCAGATTCACCGCATTGACCAGGTTCTGCCACAGCGACGCCGGCGTCGGCGCCGCCAGGTTGTCAAACGTTTCCGCTACCTGCCCCGGCAGCCCAAGCGTGAGCCGCCAAGTTCCTGCCGCCGCCCCCGCCTGCACCGCCACCCCGATCTGGTTTCCCAGACTGCCGGAATACCGGGCCGTCAGCAGCACCGGATACCCGCCAGTCCCATAAAACAGCGCATAGTTCGCGGCCACATCGGTCCCGTCCGTCACCCGGACACATCGGAAACTCTGCGCACCCTGCTGCACCGCGGTCGCAACCTGCGTTCCCATGTCGAACCGCCGAGCCTGGATCGCCCCGAACGCCCGGGCATAGTCGGCCATGCTGCCCACCACGACCGGCTGGTTCGCCGGTCCCCAGGGCGCGCTGCCCACTACGCCGACCACGTTCGTCGGCACCCCGTTCAGCACCAGGTTCTGCGGCGGCACCACCTGCACATACAGGTCCGGCACCACCAGCGCAGTGGTGTTGATGCTGCCCGCTTGCACGATCGGCATGGCTACTTCTCCTGCGTTTGGACGTGGGTGCCGTCATTCCCAGGCACGGCGCCGCCTATGCTCGTGCAGCGCACGACATGTCCGGCGTGCTCGGACGCCAAGACGAGTGCGACCTCATCCGGCTCGTTGATGGTGTCGCCCGGCTGGTACGACCCAAACGGGCGCACAACGATCAAAGTCTGCATCGTCTATTCCTCCAAAAACGCATGAAGCCGCATCGGAACCAGCCCCTTTGCAGTGCCAAAACGGGCTGACAATGCCCGAGAGGACACATTCCTGCCCTGCTCCGGATTGCCGGAACGCTCGCTTTCGTCCTGCTCTTGGCTCAGTCGCCGAGGCTGTTCCTGGTCGGGGCAGCTCTGGCCGATAAGGGCCTAGGGGTCCGCTAAAGCACCGGATCGGCAAAAGGTTGACGAAGCTCACGTCAGCACCCGCCCTGGCAAGCGCGGGGGTCACGACGCAACGGATGATTACACCATGGATCCAAATTGATCGGCGAAAATCACCGTCATCGCAAAACAGCGCCTGCCAATTCGAATTTGAGGTCCAGGTATTACGCTAGAATACAACCGCTGAACGGGGTAACGTGGACTGTCGTCAATGCTCAAAACATCAACTTTACGTCGAGCAGAAAACCGAAGTACCCGCTCCGCAGGTAGACAGCGTCCTCTTTTCCCTCTGGAAAAAGGTCGGCGTGAGGAAGTCGTAGCCGCGGCACCGAAACCAAACTGCCGCCGTACCGCCTTATCACCCCATCACTACCCGGTCCGCCACCGAAACTGCCCCCCATAGCATCGCCGGCAAAGCCTCCACTGCCACAGTCGGATACTCAACCAGATAAACCAGGTCCCGCCGCCAAATCCCACCCGCAGCCCCGTCATCCCTCGTAGTCCCGCCAGCCCCTTGCACTCGGCAGGCCCAACCACCGATATCCAGCACCGGTGCCCCCGCCACAGCCACATCCAGCAAGGACGCCAGCCGGTCCCGCACATCAGGTGCCGGGCACCAAAGCGTCATCCGCATCGGCTGTCGCTGACGCCGCAGCTCCGCCCCCCCCGCACCATCCGCCACGACCCGCGCCAGCACGTCCCGTCCGCCTGCTATCGTCACTACCGTCCCATGCAGCTCCGCAGGCCGGTCCGCCCGCACCATCCCGGCAAGCTCCGCCGCCACAGCACCCGGCGTGTCCCCGTCCCGCAGCCGGTAGGCATAAGCCACCCCATCCACACGCAGTCCCGCCACCTGTCCCGGCCCTGCCGTGCCGCCGAACGTCACCGCCTCGCCAACAATTGCGGCCGTCAACGTCCGCGCCGGCACGCGGCCCTGCCACTCCACCGGATACCGCGTCGCATCCCGGGCCGCCCCACCCGGCGTGACCGACAAATGCGCCCACCCCGCCTGCAAATCTGCTTCCAGCGACGCCGCCCGTGGCCAACCGCGATAAACCCGCACTTCTGCAGGATCGTCCCGCAGCGCCTCGGCGCCGAGCGACGCCAACCCCTGCTCGATATCCGCCTGGTCCGGCATCACGCCCCCACTTGCCGCAGATGCAGCCGCCACCCCAGCTCGCTCAGCTCCACGCCTCCGACGACAAAGCTGCCTCCTGCCCCGTCCCGTAGATGATCGCCCGTCCGCGCCGCCGGCGCCCCGAGTGGCAGCAGCACATGGAACCCGCCCAGTCCGCCATCCTCCGGCAGCCCGAACCCTCGCCCTGCGCCAGCCGCCAGCAACTGCGCCGGCCATCCATCCATAACCAGCTCAGGCGCATCCGCCCCGCCATATCCGCCCAGCCCCGCCGGTCCAGGACCGCTCGGCCGCATCAAGGCAACGACAGCATTAGCCAGCACGCATAGCGGCCTGTTCAATGGCGGCAGAAGCACGACGAACAACACTCCTCGCGGCCCCTGCAACAGGTCACCAACCCGCAAATAGGCCGCATCAAACGTGCCTCGAAGCGCCCGCTCATAACCCGTAGGCCGCCTGAATCCCGGGTCCCCGCCGTCAAACGCCGCCGCCAACCGCAGGAACCGTCCCTCAACCCGCAAAGGATCAATCGCCCCCAAAGGCCGGAAAGCATCATAAGACTCTCCAAAAGCGCGGGCCGCCACCCCCATCCCCCGGCTAAGCCGGTCCGCCAAAGATGCCCCATCCACAGCCTTCTTCCTCTCCCTCCGGAAAAGGACCCGGGATGAAGAAGCGGCCTAGCAGTGCCAAGCCTCCTGCCCCACGAACCCTCAACCCCACCGAGCAACGCGACTCGCTAAACCAGCAGCGCCACCCCACCGCCCCGCCGAAGCTCCGGCCCAGGCAACAACCCCAGGAAACCGCACATCCGGCGACGCCACCCGTCGAACAACCGCTCCCGCTCCACCAACTCCCCGGCATTCCGCACCCAGCCCGCGGCGCTGGCCGTATCCAGCCCCTCCGCCACCGCCGGGATTGCCGCTTCCATCTGAGCCAGCGTCCGCAGGTATCCCCGCAGCACATCGACCTCAGAATCCGACAGCATTGCCAGCCGTGCATCGGCCGCCGCCGAAGCCTGGTAAAACCAGGCGCCTGCTGCCCCGCCGCGCATCGCCCCGTGCGCGGAGTATCCCAGGAAGCGTCGGGCGTCCGTAAGCTCCGCCTCTGTCAGCGTCGCCATCGCCTACCCCACGTGCTCAATAATGGCCGCCCGCTTGAACGCCGCATTTGTCGCCGTCGGCACCACGGACGGATTGGTTAGCGTATCAGACGGCGCACAGAACCCTCCGATCCAATACCAGCTCTGCGCGATAATCTGCTGCAGCCGGTCAATCGGCTCCCGCGTCACCATCGCGATCCCGTCCACCATGCTGACGATGCTGTCCGGCGGCGCGACATCCGGCGCCGCCATCCCCGCGAAATCGCCCTCAATGAGCGCTCCCTGCCCCACCACGATCGGCCGACGAACCACTGCCCCCGCAATGGACGGATGCGGCTGCACAAAAGCCTCCGTCGTCGGCACGAACCGCAACCCCAGGAAGTCGTTTACCATGCCCCGGCGGAACACCTGGTTGGCGCTGGTCGCCCCGATGAACAGCCGCTGGAAGTCCTGGTCCGCAAACAGTTGCCGCGCGCTGACGGGGTCAAGGTAACAGTTGTATGCCCCGTCAATCTCCGGCACCGCGTTCATCCGCAGCTTGCTGACCGCATCCAGCAAGGACCCCATCCCCAGCGTATCCCCGGCCTGCAGCGCCGCCGTCGTTGCCCGCCCACTCGGCCGCAGCACGACCGAGGCATTCGCCGCCTGCACCGAGCTGCCCAACGCCCCATCGCCCACGCTGACGTTGGTAGAAAGCGTCAGCGTCCCCGATACCCCACCCGGCGCCGTGCTGACGTTCACCCCATCCATCGTGGTTCCCACGACCACATACACCCCAGCGCCAATCGTCACCGTAAGCGTCGTCGTAGCCCCAACAGAAGCCTGCATCCCGTTCACGAATGCCGACGTAAAGCCCCGCAGGTCATCAACCGCCACAACCGGCCCAGCGGAACCGAGAGAAATCCGCACCCGCGTGTTCCCGCCGAAATACGGCGCAAACAATGCGTTCCGCGCTAACTCGTCCAACGATCGCGCCGCCTGCTCCCCATTCACCGCCGCATTATGCAGAAACTGCGACGCAATCCCGACCCGCGACGTTACCACGTTCAAGTCCGTCGTCGCCGCATAATGATTGAGCGTGATGGTATACTGCTCCACTCCCCACCCCGTCGGCACTAGTCCGTTGTCCAGGTTGGTGTTCGTCACCGGCGGCATCGGGGTGGTGACGCTCGGCTTCAGCCCCGCCCGCGTCTTCGTCAGCGTTTCGCCGATGCCAACTGCAAAGTCCTGCCGGTCCGCGCAGGCCCGGTATCCCAGCCGCGACTGCATGGACTGCTGGAACTCACGCTCCAGGAACCCCTGTTGCAGGATCGGCTGCAGGATCGCCGGGAAGTTCTGGATGCCCATGGAACGTGCTCCGCTCAGGTGAAACGCCAGAACCCCGGCACAGCAAGTGCTGGCCAGGGTGGATCGGGTCAGGACAGCCCGCTGCGTCAGCGGCGCCATCATGGCCAAGATGTATGAATTTCCTGGGGTGGATGGTCAAGGATTATTTTCTTATTTCCACCTCGCCATCATCTGACCAGCAATTAACCTCAAAGCGACGTTCCCGCTGCACCCTGCCAACGATGCGACTGCAAAAGGCGGAAGATGCGTATGCTGTTGCTGGCCGGGATAGCCCTTCTCGCCATGACCGCCATGGCCAGCGCTTCCGCGAAAACCGGCTATCTCGCCATCACCGACGCGTTCACCATCGCCAGCCTCGGCTGGATCAGCTAAACGCCTAACTTATACGGCGAGCGCGTCATCACCACCGACACTGCCGACCGCCTGCAGGTGTCATACGACGACACCTCGGCGCCGTTTCCGATGCAGATCACAAATAGTAGCTCCGCATCCTGTCCTTGGCTCAGCGCAATCCAGGACTTCGGCGACATTGACGCAAACTTCGGCGCCAGGACCTCCAGTTATCCCGTCCTTGGCGGCGCTACCCTGACCGCCTCGGGCGCCACGCCAGCCCCGCAGGACAACACCTTCACCGACAGCACCGGCTTGCCCACCGCAACGGAGACCTCCATCTGGTCGCAGCCCAGCACGGCATCGCCGATGTCCGTCCAGTGGGTCAACACTGACAACTCCCTGCCAGGAGCGAATACGCTGATCGTCAATGGCCTCCTCATCCTGACCGACGACCCAACCGCGTTCACCAATCAACACGACCCGGCCATCCTCGCGTCACTAACTCTGTTTCTGTTCGAACCGCTATCGCCAGTCCAGCATCCGCAAGCCTTCGTGTCCTAGGCAACGGCCTGCTCACGGCATGCCGCCGAGCCTAAGTCGGCCGAGTCGAAACGTCGTCCGCCTTCCACAAAAATTATTATCAGACTGCAAAAATCTGGCGATGAGGCAATCCAGGGGCCGCTGACGCCGCCCCTGAATCATCACTCCGCAAACACCAATCAAATGGTCATGTCGATAGAAGCAGCATCCACCTCAGCCGGGCCGCAGACGCGCCGCTACCGCCATTCCGACTGTCGCTGCAATCTCAGGCGCCGCCGCCGCGGCGGCTGGCGACAGGAAAGGCCGCGGCGGCAAGCGAACCGTCCCAAGCTCCTGTGGTGCCGCCGCTGCGTCGCTGCTGCCCACCGCCGCCTGCAGCCCCTCTGCCCCGTAGCCGATGCTGCCCTGTAGCGCCCCCGTCTGAACCCAGGGCCGCCCATGATCGCCCCCGGGCGGCGTCCCTAACGCCTCCCGGACAGCCCCCGCAAGAGCCTCGGCTTGTCCCGCCAGCACCGCGGCCATCGTCCCCTCCACATCGGCGTCGCGCAACGCCGCAAGGGCCTTCGTCAACCCCGATACCTCGATCACCGCGCTAACCCCGGCGCCGCAGCAACTCGGCCCGCGCCGCTCGCCACTCGTCCACACCCATGTCCATCGCCGACCGCGGTGCCGCCGGCGCGGCCGTAGGCGCCGCCGCTCCGCTACTGCTGCTCCCTCGCCCAAACAGCCAAGGCTTGTCCTGCCGCAAACGCGTCATCAGCGCCGATCCACCTTCCAGGCCGCCGGCCTCAGTCAGCTGGATCGCGCCGGGATCAATCAGTCGCACCCCGTCCAGGTCCACCATTCCCGCCCGCAAAGCCTCTGTTCGCAGTTCCGCCTGCACCAGCCGTGCCCGGAGCGCCGCGTTCTCCGCCGCCAGGTTAGGCTCCGCCTCAGTCCCAGTGCCATTCATCGTCGGCTCGTCAGTCATGTGTCGTTCTCCTCCTCGTCCAGATCAGCCCCGTTCCAATCCGCCGCTAGCAGCCGCCGTGCCGCCTTGCGGCCCAGCAGCCCCCCCTGCACCAACGACAGGATGGTCGCCGCATCCCGCGACTGGTCCTCGCTCGTCACGGGATACCAGGGCGGCCACACCAGTCGCAGGGGCGCCGCCGGATCCAGCGCGCCCAACAGCCGACCCTCTGCCTGCAATGGGTAAACCTGCCCTGCTCGTAGGATCAGCCGCAGCACTTGCAGCAACCCTCCTTCGCCATACGAAACCCGCAGGTTGTCCGCCAACCAAACCAGCCCC
>CAXTDP010000164.1:0-9579 GCA_964242295.1 uncultured Acetobacteraceae bacterium
CCCGGTCCACCCGATCCAGGAAACCGGCAAACGCCCGACGGCGGCGCTCGACCGCAACCTTGCCTACCTCAGCCTGGTCGAGGTCCTGCATGGCTATCCACTCGACGGTGTCGTGCTGACCACCGGCTGCGACAAGACTACCCCGGCCTGCCTGATGGGCGCCGCCACCGTGAACCTCCCCGCCATCGTGCTGTCCGGCGGCCCCATGCTGGACGGTTGGTACGGCGGGCGCCTATCCGGCTCCGGCACCATCGTCTGGGAAGCGCGCAAGATGCTGGCCGAGGAGCGGATCAACTGGGAGGAGTTCATCGACATGGTCGCGGCATCGGCCGGGTCGGTCGGCCACTGCAACACTATGGGCACCGCGCTCAGCATGAACAGCCTGGCCGAGGCGTTGGGCATGTCGCTGCCCGGCTGCGCCGCCATCCCCGGCCCGCACAAGGAGCGGGGCTGGATGGCCTACGAGACCGGGCGCCGCATCGTCGGCATGGTGCATGAGAACCTGCGCCCCTCCGACATCATGACCAAGGCAGCGTTCGAGAATGCCGTGGTCGCCGCCGCCGCCCTGGGCGCCAGCAGCAACTGCCCGATCAGCATGATTGCCATCGCCCGGCACATGGGCGTGGACCACACGCTGGACGACTGGCAGCGCCTGGGCGAGGGCATCCCGTTGCTCGCCGACGTGCAGCCGGCCGGGCGCGTATTGGGAGAGGGCTTCTTCCGCGCCGGCGGCGTCCCCGCCGTGATGCGGGAGCTGCTGGACGCCGGCAAGCTGCAGGCCGACGTGATGACCTGCACCGGGCAGACGCTCGGCGAGAACCTGGCCAAGAAGCCCCCGGTGGACCACGAGGTGATCCGCCCCTACGCGCACCCGTTGAAGGAAAGCGCCGGTTTTGCCGTGCTGTCCGGCAACCTGTTCGACGCCGCCGTGATGAAGCTGAGCGTCATAGACCCCGAGTTCCGCGACCGCTTCCTGGCCGACCCCGAACATCCCAATGTGTTCGAGGGCAAGGCCGTCGTGTTCGAGGGGCCGGAGGACTATCACGAGCGGATCGAGGACCCGGCCCTGGGCGTAGACGCCCACAGCATCCTGGTGATCCGCAACTGCGGCCCGGTCGGCTATCCCGGCGGCGCCGAGGTCGTCAACATGCAGCCTCCGGCTGCGCTGCTGAAGGCCGGCGTCCACACGCTGCCGACAATGGGCGATGGCCGCCAGTCCGGCACCAGCGGCAGCCCGAGCATCCTCAACGTGTCGCCCGAGGCCGCAGTCGGTGGCGGGCTGGCGCTGCTGCACTCGGGGGACCGTGTCCGCATAGACCTGAACAGCCGCAAGGTGGACGTGCTGCTGCCGCCGGGCGAGTTGGAGTCCCGCCGGGCCGCATGGCACAGGCCCGAGTTGAAGCACATGACCCCCTGGGAGGAGATTTCCCGGAGCATGGTCGGCCAGCACTCGACGGGCGCGTGCCTGGAGCCTGCGACGCTATACCTGAACATCATCGAGGAACGCGGCGAGTCCCGGAACAACCATTGATGCCCGGCAGCTTCCTGCTCCCTCTTTCTCCGGGAGAGGGTTGGGGTGAGGGGGTCTTGGCTGCGGAGCGAGGCGCCGCTGATTCTGCCGGGACACGGTCCTGCTCCAGCACGGGTAGCGTCTCAAAGCCCCCTCACCCTGACCCTCTCCCGGAGGGGGAGAGAGCAGGCAGCCACGGCCTTTTAGGGCGGATCGGCGAAGCGCATTTCCGCTCCGCATGGCTGCTGCGCCGGCCCGTGAACAACCAGGAGGCGTGACGATGCCAGCACGGCTGCAAGGCAAGACCGCGTTCATCACCGCCGCCGCCCAGGGCATCGGCCGCGCCACCGCGCTGGCCTATGCCGCGGAGGGCGCACGGGTCATCGCCACCGACGTGAACGAGGCTGGGCTGGCGTCGCTGGCCGGCCCGTCCATCACCGTGCACCGGCTGGACGCGACCGACGCCGACGACATCGTGCGGGTGGCGGCGCAGGCGGGGGCCGTGGATGCGCTGTTCAACTGCGCCGGCTTCGTCCACCAGGGCACGGTGCTGGACGCCACGGAAGCGGAGTGGGACTTCGCCTTCACGCTGAATGTCCGCAGCATGTTCCGCACGATGCGCGCCTTCCTGCCAGGGATGGCGGACCGCGGCGGCGGCGCCATCATCAACATGGCCAGCGCCGCCAGCAGCATCAAAGGCGCGCCCAACCGCTTCATCTACGGCGCCACCAAGGCGGCGGTGATCGGCATGACCAAGTCGGTCGCGTCCGACTTCGTGAAGCAGGGCGTGCGCTGCAACGCCATTTGCCCCGGCACCGTCCAGACTCCGAGCCTGGACGATCGCATCGCCGCCAACGCCGCTGCCGCCGGGTCGCTGGAAGCGGCGCGGACCGGCTTCATCGCGCGGCAGGCGATGGGCCGGCTGGGCACGCCGGAGGAGATCGCGGCGATGGCGGTCTATCTCGGCTCGGATGAGGCACAGTTCATCACCGGCCAGACGTTCGTCATAGACGGCGGCTGGACCCTGTAGGAGAGAGCACCGTGAAGCTGATGCGTGTGGGCGCCCCCGGCGCCGAGCGTCCCGCCATGATGGGCGCCGACGGCAAGATCCGCGACTTGTCGGGCGTGGTGCGGGACTTCGACGCCGAGGTGCTGTCCCGCGCCGGGCTGGCGAAGCTGGCGGCACTGGACCCGGCGGGCCTGCCGGTGGTGGAGCCGGGCGGGCGGGTCGGGCCACCGGTGCCGCGCCCCGTCAACTTCGTCTGCATCGGCCTGAACTACGCCGACCATGCCGCCGAGTCCGGGCTGCCGATCCCCAAGGAACCCATCGTGTTCCTGAAATCGCTTGGCGCCTACCAAGGCCCGGATGACGATGTATACCGTCCACGCGGGTCCAAGAAGCTGGATTGGGAGGTGGAACTGGGCATCGTCATCGGGGAGCGTGCGAAGTATGTCCCCGAGCACGAGGCCATGCAGCATGTCGCCGGCTACTGCATCATCAACGATGTCAGTGAACGGGAATTCCAGATCGAGCGCAGCGGCACCTGGGATAAGGGCAAGGGCTGCGATACCTTTGGTCCCACTGGCCCCTGGCTGGTGACGCAGGACGAGGTGCCGGACCCGCATGTGCTGGACCTGTGGGCGGAGGTGGACGGCAAGCGCATGCAGGACGGGAACACGCGGACGATGATTTTCAACGTCCCGAAGATCGTCAGCTACGTCAGCCACTTCATGACGCTGCATCCCGGCGACGTAATTGCCACCGGCACGCCGCCTGGCGTCGGCATGGGCATCAAGCCGGAGCCGGTGTTCCTGCAGGACGGCCAAACGATGCGGCTGGGGATCAGCGGATTGGGCGAGCAGACCCAGCGCGTGTTGGCGCACCAGTAACGCAGCAAGATGGTGACGCGGACAGGGAAGGTACTGTACTGTCCTTTTATCAGCGGTCCCAGCCAGCAAAGGAGCGGCAGCATGGAGATGAGCGCAGCCACCCAGGTCCTCTTCAG
Organism: uncultured Acetobacteraceae bacterium; assembly: GCA_964242295.1. Classification (GTDB taxonomy): domain Bacteria; phylum Pseudomonadota; class Alphaproteobacteria; order Acetobacterales; family Acetobacteraceae; genus DASWOJ01. The sequence continues at coordinate 3,517 of CAXTDP010000164.1, forward strand.
CGGTGTGCTGACCTTTGGGGTGCCGCTGGTATTAGCCGTTCGAGAACTGGTGGCTCTGCGGCGTCCGCCGCGGGGCTCGTGGGGCGGAGATGAGCCGCGTGCGCCGGCCCCGGTGCCGCCGCCGCCAGACCTGACGCCCGTGCATAAGCCGTTGCCGGACTGCTTGATCCCTAAGCCGATGGGCGATGTTGCGGCGCGAAGGCGCGTGCTGGAGTTGGTCTAGGGCTGAGACCGGGCTGCCTCAGGCCACATTCCTGCTACGCAAGGGCAAGCGGCCAAGGGTAATGCCGCTCGCGTTGAACCAGACCTGGGCGCTGGCTGATATGTGATCCTAGCCCGGTTTTGAGTTGGACCCAGGCGCGGCATGGCTGCCGCGCCTGCGCTGGAGCAATGATCGGCGGGGCGGCACCGGTGCATGGCCGGACCCGGCCGCAGCATCCTTGAACCTTCCTGGTCACGGACACACCTGCGGGGTCAGGTCATCAGGGCGCCCCCGCCCGTTACCGAGGGATCGCATAGTGCAGCATACCGTCCTTCCGGCCCTCGTAGACCCCTTGTTCCACTTGCAGATCGCCCCGGACGCAGCCTTCCCACATCCCGCATGGCAGCATGCCCGTGCCGTCGTGCTGAAGGCTTTGGAGGACGGCGGCATCACCGTCCTGCTCGGACTGCCCGGCAGCGGGAAGTCCCTGCTCCTCAAGGAATTGGCCCGCACCCTTCGCCGGGCCGGCAAGCCTGCCCGCTTGATCGAGCAGACCGGCGCCCTGGACGGCCCGCCCGGCAGCGGCATCCTGCTCGTGGACGAGGCGGACACCCTCAGCCCGGACGCGCTCGCCGCTTTATGCGCCGGTTCGGCGCCAATCGTGCTGGCGGCGTTGCCGGGCTTCCCAGCGCGCTTGACCGGAAATCCTCGCCCGGTTCAGGAGGCGGTGCTGGACCGGCTCCGGCCGCAGGACGTCGCGCGCTACGTTGCGGCCCGGCTCGACGCTGTGGGGCGACCACGCAACCTGATCGAACCGGAGGCTGTGCTGGCCTTGGCCCGGCACTCCAATGGGCTGCTGCGACTAGTTAATACCCTCGGTGGAGCCGCCGTGTTCCTGGCCGGTTTGGATGAGTCCGAGCACGTCAGCCGGCGGCATGTGGACGAGGCAGCGTCCATGCGCGACGACCTCGGTAAGGAAGACTCCGATTCCAACGATGTCCCGCCTTTCCAAGCCGAGCCGGCCCACGCCGCTCTGCCCCTCGACAGGTCGGACCCTATCGCACCGCGTCCAGCCGCACCGCTTCCCATTGAAGCACCTCCCGTCGCACCGCCGCAGGTTTCGCCGTTCGTTGCACAAACGGTCTTAATGGCCGTGACAACTCCAGCCTCCGCCGTCCCTGCCCCGATGCCACCACTGCCGAATTACCGTGCCGAGAAAATACGTCGCCGCGCGGCGCTGGGCACCATGGCGACGGCGTCCGCAGTTCTGTTTGCTCTCCCCTGGCTGACCCGCAGGCTGCAGGACGTGCAGCCTTATCCTGGCCAGGCTGCTGGTAACCCGGGTTCCCCAGCCAGCACCGGCAACCCGCTCTTGGGCGTAGCGGACAGCGAAGCCGCGGGTCTCGCCGCTTCTAGGGTGCCAGCCGCTCAGCCCCCAGTTTCGCAGGTTTCAGTTGCCCGGGCTGAGGCAACAGGCTTGGACGTGCCAGCGCCCCCGGATGCTGCGCCTCCTTTGCCCTATGCCGAACCCGTGCGCCGTGCTGACAGGGCGCTGTCCGCTCCACAGGCCGAGCTCCGCGTGACAATGCCTCCAGATGCCCCGGTGCTGTTTCAAGGCCCGATCTATAACGAGACGATGGGACAAGGCGGTCATGTTGCTCTTGTGATCCGCAGGCAGGTGCCAGGTGGGGCGATTACGGCCCGGTTCGACGCCTCTCAAGGCCTGCTAGGCTCTGGGGTGCTGGCCGGAAGCATGTCTGGGACCGGGCGCATTACGGCATCAGGCCAGCTCATGGTGGGCAAGAATCCGTTCAACTGCGATCTCAGCGGCACCATTGTCGGCGACAAGCTGACGGGATCGGCCAGCTTCATCCGCAACGGGAGCAGTGGCAGGGCCGCGCGCAGCGTTTTCACGCTGACCCGGACCTAACGGCTTAGGCGGCCCTGTAGGCCCGCTTCCTGAATAGGGCGAAATCAGCGGTGGTGCACATCGGCAACTTAATTGGTCGCGACCGGATACAGCCAGCCTACCGGTCCGGCGGCCTATATGGTTTGCTGCCTAGAAAGCTTCGTATCGCTTCAGCCGTTTGATCCGCTGCTTCCTCATGCAGCACATGTCCCGTCCCAGGGAACGTCATCAGCCGCGCATCCGGCAACGCTGCCAGGTAGTCGTCCGTGTTCCTCACGGGGATCATCCGGTCTTCCCTGCCCCACAGCAGCAGCACCGGCGTGGCAATACGCCGCAGCAATGGGACAGGGTCCACCAGCACCGCCTGCGCCGTCCGGTCCAGGATCGCGCCGCGTACACCCGGGGCCAGCAGCATGTCGCGATATCGCCAGACGAGCGTATCCGTCACCATCGCGGGATTGGCGTAGGCCGGTACCAAGCTGGCGCGCAAAAGAAATGTCGGCATCACGTAGGGCAGCAGCCGCAGCAGCAGCGGGACTTTTGGCGCGGTCCCGTAGGTAAACCCCGGGCTGGCAAAACCATCAGGCGCCAGCAGTATCAAGCGCTCCACCCGCTCCGGATGCAGCGCGGCCAGGGTCCAGGCAATCCGCCCTCCCATTGAGTGCCCGGCCACCACCGCCCGCGCCACCCCTAGCCGGTCCATCAACGCCATCAGCACGGCAAGGCTGCGCGCGTCCGAATAATTCCCTTCGGGGTCCGGACCGGTTAGGCCAAAGCCCGGCAAGTCCAGCCGGATCACGCGATACTCGCCGTCCAGCCGCGCCGCGAGTGCGTCCCAGGTGTGCAGACTGGCGCCGAAGCCGTGCAGCAGCAGCAGCGCCGGGGCATCCCGCGGCCCGGTGTCGCGGACGTGCAGCCGCATTCCTGCGGCTTCGACGAACTGCGAAGGCGGCCCAGCGTAAAGCGCCTCCAACGCCGCACGGGACTTGTCTGGCGTGTAGAGCCAGACGGCGACGCCAAGCACGACGACGGCCAGCACGACCAAAGCGATCCACATCCGGCGCATTCCTACGCGTCGGTCCGCAAGGCCGGGTCGCGGTCCGAGTAAACGTTGTCTGCGAACTTCAGGAGGCGCGCGGGCTTGCACAAGCCAACGGACCCTGCGCCAGCCAGACTGGTGCACCATACCGTGAGCGGGACCACGCCCTGCCGAAATTGCGCGGTGAGCATTGCACCAGTGTTCGGAAGGGTAGACGTCAAGCCCATTGACCCCTGCGCTTCTTGTCGCCCGTTGCCCTGCAGAGCTGTCTCACAGCCTGACCCCCGATAGAGCGGGAGTAGGCATCGCACCACGTATCGTGGCTGCGAAGAAGGCCACCATCACGATCAATCCAAGCGGGACATGCGTGGACGCGGCTATGGTCCTTGTCAGCAGCGGCGCAATCCAAACCGCGGCCAGCAACGATGCCATCCACGGCCGGACGCCACGTGCCAGCTCCCATGAGACCGCAAAGGCCAGCGCCGGGCCGAGCACGACCATGTCGTAGTCAAGTACGTATGGCGTGCTCAGCAGCGTCGCAGCTATCAGGGCGGCAGACTTCAGGCGCATATCCGCCGGTCCATACCAGAGCCAGGCCAGTGCCAACATGACGCCGCCCGTCAGAACGCCCTGTATGGCGTAGGCCGTGCTGATGCCGGCCCCAAGAGCGCGTGCGGCGGAGAATGCGCTTTGTATCTTCTCCCAACCGGTGTTGCCTTCCTCGAGGACCACCGTCCGGGTAAATGCAAGGCTCGATTGGAACGCCCGCCAAGTTTCCACGCCGAAGGCCGCCAGGGTGGCCAACGTTAACAGCACCACCGTTCCAGCGGCCGAAGCGATGGCCGTCCAGCGCCGCCCGGCCACCAGCGCCAAAGGCAGCACCAGGCCGAACTGCGGCTTGTAGACCAGCAAGCCCAATAGAATTCCTGCCAGCACCGGCCGCTGGTCGAGCAGGAGGAGGCCGCCGCCGAGCAGCGACGCCGTGAGGAAGCCATTATGCCCATGCCCGACATTGACCAGCACTGCCGGGAATGCCGCTGCAACCAGGACAGTCAACGGATGCGGCAGGACTCGCCGGACCACCAGGAGATAGACTGCGAAAGTCGTGCCTTGCCATATCAGCAGGGCGGGAATGTAGGGCAGCAAAGCCAGCAGCGCGGCAACGGCCAGGAAGTATGGCGGGTAATGCCAACCATAAAACGGCGTGTCGGGCGCGAACAGCGTCCGTTGGGCCGCCGCGTGCAGCGCCGGGTCGAACGGCTGTTCGGGATGCCCGGCCAGCACGCTGACCCCGGCCGCCCAGACCTGGCTGAAGTCGGTGCCAAGCGGCCTGCGCAGCGCGTCCATCGGCCCCGTCGCGGTCAGCAACCCCACCAGGATCAGGATGGCATAGGCGGTGAGCAGCAATCGCGAGTACGCCACAAGTCGAGGCCGGGTGAGCCAGGCGCCGGAGCGCAGCCCATTCAGCAAGCGCGCGATCACGCCCCCAGCACCCAAGACCGGAACAGCGCCAAATCTATGTTCCCGCCGCACAGCGGCAGCCCGACCCGCCGGCCCGCCATGTGCTCCCGCTCCTGCATCAGTCCGGCCAGCGGTGCCGCGCCGGCGCCCTCCGCCAGGTTATGCGTGTCGGTCCAATACGCACGTATGGCGTTGGCGACCTCATCGTCGGTGACGGTAATCACGCGGGCGGCGCCGGCCTGGATGATCGCAAGCGCCACTGGGTCCGGGATACGGGTGGCAAGCCCATCGGCATGGGTCATGGCGCTGTCTAGCGTGACCAGCCGGCCCTCCTGGAACGACCGGGCATAGGCCGGGGCGCCGACGCTCTGCACGCCGACGATCTCCGTCTGCAGCCCAAGCATGTCCCGCACCAGGATGGCGCCGCAAATGCCGGACCCCATGCCGACCGGCACATACACCGTATCCAGCTCCGGGACAGCCGCGAACAACTCCAGCGCCCACGTGGCAACGCCGGTCACGAGGGCCGGATGGAAGCTGGAAACGAAGGTCAGGCCCTTTTCCGTAGCCAGCGTCGCCGCATGGGCGCGGGCGGCATCGAAGTCGGCGCCGTGCTCGATCAGCGTGGCGCCGTATCCCGTCATGGCCGCATTCTTCTCGCGGCTGTTGCCGTGCGGCACGACGATCGTCACCGGCACCCCGGCGCGGCGCCCGGCGAAGGCGAGCGACTGCCCGTGATTGCCGCGCGTCGCAGTGACGATGCCGCCCCTGCCCCCGCGCCGGTGTGCGTCCATGAACACCAGCCCGCCCCGCACTTTGAAGGCGCCGGTCGGCAGGTGGTTCTCGTGCTTCACCCACACCTCGGCGCCCGCGCGAGCCGCCAGCAGCGGCCAGGCGATGGCTGGTGTCGGGGCCAGTGTGGCGCCGATCAGGGCATGTGCAGCATCAAGCTCGGGCCGGGTGAACATGGGGCATCATGGGCGGCCCGTCCCGCCCAGAGCAAGCGGTGGGAACAGCCTGGTCGCAGGCGCGTTGCGCCATGTACGGCCATGGCGCATCCCGTCCGCCAGATCAGTTGGCGCGGCGCCGCCTGCCACCAAGGAGCATGGCAATGAGTGAGACCGACAGCACCAAGCAGGGTCCGGCCCTGGCAGCCTCCGTCGCAGAGGTGCAGGGCGTGTTCCCGAACGACGACACGATGCAGGACGCGCTGTCCCAATTGACCCTCGCAGGCTATGACCGTGCCGATTTCAGCCTGCCGGAAGAGCAGCAGGCCCAGGCAGCGAACACGCCCACCGAGGGGGCCGAAAACCCGACGGACGACACCGACAAGGCTCAGTTACGGACCCTTGGCACCAGCATGGCCGGTTATGCCGGCGCGGTTGCGGCAGCAGGCGCGATCCTGGCGACCGGCGGCGCGGCGGCGCTGGCCATCGGGGGCGCAGCAGCCAT
>CAXTDP010000165.1:0-9575 GCA_964242295.1 uncultured Acetobacteraceae bacterium
TGGGCATGCTGTATGGCAGCGGCAGCCGCGCGACGCTGGCGGAGGCGGCGGGGACGCTCGGGTTCTGACGGTCCGGGACGGCGAGGGTCGCGGCGCCGTCCGTTGTTCCCCCTTGCGGCAGACATGGAATACGGGTGACGTTGCGGGTGAGCGGCGGGAGGCAGGGCCGAACCGCCGCCGTGAAAAAGACTGCAACGGGGACAAGAAAAAATGCCTATCATGCGCGCCATCAACCGGGTGCCGGGCGGCCTCATGGTCGTGCCTTTGTTCATCGGCATGCTCATCAATACGTTCACGCCCAATCTGCTGAAGATCGGTGGTTTCACCGAGGGGCTGAGCAACGCCGGCTACAACACGGTGCTCGGCATGTATCTGTTCACGGTCGGCACCAAGATGACGCTGAATGCCGCGCCGCGGATGCTCAAACGCGGGTTCGGCATCATGGGCGCCAAGATCGGCATCGCCATGGTGATCGCGTTCACGGTGGCGAGGCTGTTTGACGGCAACCTGTTCGGCTTCAGCACGCTCGCGCTGATGGTGGCGTTCAGCGACACCAACGGCGGCATGTTCATGGCGCTGACCAGCGTGATGGGGGACAAGGAGGACGCCGGCACCTACGTGCCGCAAAGCATCGAGACCGGTCCGTTCCTGACGATGCTGTTCCTGGTGGGCGCGGGGTTGGCGACCATTCCCTGGCTGGCGATGGTGTCCGTCGTGGCGCCGATCTTCGTCGGGGCGTTGCTGGGGAACCTGGACCGCGACCTGCGCGACTTCTTCGGCAAGCATGAGCCGATCATCGTGCCGTTCATGGCCTTCACTCTGGGGCAGGGGATCAACCTGAACAACGTGGTGACTGCCGGGCTGGGCGGCATGGTGCTGGGAGTGCTGGTCTGCGCCATCACGGGGGTGCTGTGCATCCTGACCGACCGGGCGCTGGGCGGGTCCGGCATCGCGGGCGCCGCGGCCAGCAGCACCGCTGGCAATGCCGCGGCGGTGCCGAGGGCGGTTGCGACTGCCGATCCGACCTATGCCGCTATCGCTCCCGAGGCCACCGTGCAGGTTGCGGCATCGGTGATCGTCACCGCGATCCTCACGCCGCTGCTCACGTCGTGGATGCACCGGCGGGTGCAGCGGGAGCGCGGTGGGGTGCTGGCCGGCGAAACGACGGCGCCTGTTGTCCCGGCCGTGCCGTAACGCAGCTTGCCGTGGGGTCCGGGAGGAAACGGCGAACCTGAAATTGCGGAAGCCTGCCCGCAGGCCGCAGGGCTGGAGCGGGTGCCGTCGGGACCTCGACTTGGGCAAACCTTTGGAAGTTTGCGCACAGGTGAGAAACTAAGCAGGCTTATCCGGCCTGGCACGGCCGCCGGGGGTCTGTGGGACGAGCCGCGCAAGCCTGCTTAGCTTGTTCCCAGGGCGAAGCCGGAAGTCCCGGCGTTGCAGGGGCAGAGTTGCCGGCGGACGTCCGTTTCGCGGCGGAGTTGCCCCGCCATTGGCGCTGGGTCCGCATGGGCGGTCACGCCGGGTTGATGCTGGCCGGACCGGAGCCGCGTGGGCTGTGGCTGCACGGCCCGTAACGCCGGTTCATGACGCATCGAGATTCGTATGATCCGGTGCTGCCGCATCTTTGCGACGGCACTTTTGTTTCCGCGCCCTGCGATGGCGCGGTCGGTCGTTTTGGAACGATTGCACAGACGACTCGTTGCGCTTGACAGCGGCGTCTCCGGGAGCTTGTCCCAGTTTTGCGACTCGTCATTGCGGCCGGCTCGGCCAGGAGCGTTGGATCATGCCATCATGGAACTAGCACCGGCTTCGGAGAAGGCGATCTCCACCCCTGCTGGCTTTTCTCGGCCAGCTTCGGTCCGGCGTCCGCGCCGACTTGGGCGCGTGGCGATGGGGGTTGTGGTCATCGCCGCCGCGGGGACAGGAGTGGCCTACTGGCGGCACTGGTGGCCGTTCACGCCGGCGCCCCAGGCAGCCGCCGCACCGCCGCCCGTGCCGGTGCAGACGGCGAAGGTCGTGCAGCAGGCGGTGCCGATCTGGGTCACCGGACTTGGCGCGGTGCAGGCCTACAACACCGTCACCATCCGCGCCCGGGTGGATGGTCAACTGGTGCGCGTCGTCTACCGCGAGGGCCAGGACGTGAAGCAGGGCGACCTGCTGGCCGAGATTGATCCGCACCCGTTCGAGGCGCAGTTGGCTCAGGCCCGCGCGAAGTTCGCCCAGGACCAGGCGCAACTGGTGAACTCGCGCTTGCAGCAGGGACGCTATGCCGACCTGGTAGGCAAGCAGGATGTGGCGAAGTCCACCCTGGATACGCAGGTCGCCACGACGGACTCCGCTGTCGCGCAGGTGCAGGCGGATCAGGCGGCCATCGCCTATGCCGCGGTCCAACTGGGATATACCAAGATCAGCGCGCCGATCAGCGGGCGCACCGGCGTGCGGCTGGTGGACGAGGGCAACATCGTCCATGCCAGCGACACCGGCGGCCTGGTGGTGATCACGCAGTTGCAGCCGATCTCCGTGCTGTTCAGCCTGCCGCAGGACAGCCTGGTCCGGGTGCAGGCTGCCATTGCCGCGTCGCCAACGCCATTGCAGGTGCAGGCGTTCGGGCGGGACCTCAGTAAGCCGCTGGCGACTGGCAAGCTGGAGCTGGTGAACAACCAGGTGAACCAGGCGACTGGCACGGTGGACGTCAAGGCGACGTTCCCCAACGATGACCATGCCCTGTGGCCTGGCCAGTTCGTCACTGCGCGGCTGACGCTCAACACACGGCAGGACGGCCTGACCGCGCCGGCCGGCGCGGTGCAGCGGGGTCCGGACGGCACCTACGTTTATGTCGTGGGCGCGGACGGCACGGCTTCCATGAAGCCGGTTGAGCTTGCGCTGATGCGAGACGGGATGGCGCTGTTCGACAAGGGCGTGGCGCCCGGCGACAGCCTGATTACTTCGGGACAGTTCAAGGTGAAGCCTGGCGCCAAGGTCGCCGAGGCCAAGCCGGATGACGCCAAGGCGGCCGTGGGCACGGGACCCACGAAGTGAACCCCTCGGCAGGGTTCATCCGGCGGCCCATCGCGACGGCGCTGTTGGCGGTGTCGCTGCTGCTGCTGGGGATCGTCGCCTATCCGCTGCTGCCGGTGGCGCCGCTGCCGCAGGTGGATTTTCCGACGATCCAGATCAGCGGCAGCCTGCCGGGCGCCAGCCCCGAGACGATGGCCAGCAACGTGGCCACGCCCTTGGAACGGCAGTTCTCGTTGATCCCCGGGCTTGACCAGATGACCAGCGTCAGCGCGCTCGGCAACACGCAGGTCACGCTGCAGTTCAACCTTTCTCGTAATATAGATGCCGCGGCGACGGATGTGCAGGCCGCGATCAATGCCGCGGGCGGCCAGTTGCCGACCAACCTGCCGAGCCCGCCGACTTATCGCAAGGTCAACCCGGCCGACGCGCCGATCCTGGTGATGGCGCTGACCTCGAAGGCGCTGCCGCTTACCCAGGTCAATGACTACGCCGACAACATCCTGGCGCAGCAGTTGTCGCAGATTGACGGCGTGGGCCTGGTGCAGCTGTCCGGCACGCAGAAGCCTGCCGTGCGCATCCAGATTGACCCGGCGCGGCTGGCGAGCCTGGGGCTGGGATTCGAGGACGTGCGCGCCCAGGTGGCCGTTGCTACCTCCAACGCCCCGAAAGGGAACTTCGACGGCAACAGCCAGAGCTTCACCGTCTATGACAACGACCAGTTGACGACTGCCAGCCCGTGGAACGACGTGATCGTCGCGTATCGCGGCGGCTCGCCGATCCGGGTGCGCGACCTGGGCACCGCGGTGGACGGGCCGGAGAACTCGAAGCTTGCGGCCTGGGCCTATACGCTGGGCAACAAGGAGGATGGCCCGGCGCCGCGCGCCATCGTCCTTGCCGTGTCCAAGCTGCCCGGCGCCAACGTGATCGAGACGGTGGACCGGGTGAAGGCTGCGCTGCCCCGGCTGCAAGGCGCGATCCCGCCGACGGTGGAGGTTTCCATCCTGACCGACCGCACCCAGACCATACGTGCCTCGGTCGCCGACGTGCAGTTCACGCTAATGCTGACCATCGCGTTGGTGGTGATGGTCATCTTCGTGTTCCTGCGCAACGTCGCGGCGACGGTGATCCCGAGCCTGACGGTGCCGTTGGCGCTGATGGGGGCGGCGGCGGTGATGTATGTCGCCGGGTTCAGCCTGGATAACTTGAGCCTGATGGCCCTTACGGTCGCGGTCGGGTTCGTCGTGGACGACGCTATCGTCGTGCTGGAAAACATCTACCGCTATATCGAGGACGGCATGGAGCCGATGGACGCGGCGCTGAAGGGCGCGGGCGAGATCGGCTTCACCGTCATCGCCATCTCGGTTTCGTTGATCGCGGTGTTCATCCCGCTGCTGCTGATGGGCGGGATCGTCGGGCGGCTGCTGCGGGAGTTCGCGCTCACGGTCAGCATCACGATTTTCCTGTCGGTGCTGATCTCGCTGACGCTCACGCCGATGCTGTGCTCGCGCTTCCTCCGCCACGTGCCAGAGGACCAGCATGGGCGGATGTATCGGATTGCCGAGCGTGGGTTCACTTGGATGCTGGACGGATATGCGGCGGGTCTGCGGGTCGCGCTGCGGTTCAAGTTCGTGACGTTGATGGTGTTCTTTGCGACGGTGGGCCTGACGGCGTTCCTGTTCATCACGATCCCCAAAGGGTTCTTCCCGCAGCAGGACACCGGCTTCCTGTTCGGGCAGGCAGTCGGGCCAGAGGACTCCTCCTCCGGCCAGATGGCCGGGCGGATGACGGCGCTTGGAGACTTGATCCGGAAGGACCCGGACGTCGAGTCGCTGGCGTTCAACGTCGGCGCCACGTCGTTCAACCAGGGGAACTACTACATCAACCTCAAGCCGAAGGATGGAGGCCGCACGGCGACGGCGGACGAGATCATCGCACGGCTGCGGCCCAAGGCGGCGCAGGTGCCAGGTGTGACCCTGTTCCTGCAGTCACTGCAGGACATCCGGGTGGGCGGGCGGCTGTCGCGCACGCAGTATCAGTATACGCTGACCAGCCCGGAGATCGGCGACCTCAACACCTGGGCGCCGCGCGTGCTGGACAAGATGCGGAGCATCCCGCTGCTGACGGACGTGACCTCCGACCAGCAAAGCAATGCGCCGGCGGCGACGCTGACGATTGACCGGGACCAGGCGTCGCGCTTCGGCATCCAGCCGACGCTGATTGATGCAACGCTGTATGATGCGATCGGGCAGCGGCAGGTGGCGCAGTACTTCACGCAGCTCAACAGCTACCATGTGATCCTGGAGGCGCTGCCGGAACTGCAGGCTGACCCTTCGCTGTTGGACCAGATCTACCTGCAATCTCCGGTCACCGGCGGGCAGGTGCCATTGTCCCTGCTGGTCAAGCAGGACACGTCGCATACCAACGCCCTCAACATCAGCCACCAAAGCCAATTTCCGGCGGTTACGCTGTCCTTCAACCTGGCGCCGGGTGCAGCATTGGGGCAGGCGACGCAGGCCATCGAGGCGGCCGAGGCGGAGATGCACCTGCCGTCCACCCTGTCCGGCGCGTTCCAAGGCACGGCGCAGGCGTTCCAAAGCAGCTTGGCCAGCCAGCCCTACCTGATCGCGGCGGCGCTGGTCACGGTCTATATCGTGCTGGGCGTGCTGTATGAGAGCTTCATCCATCCGCTGACGATCCTGAGCACCCTGCCGTCCGCGGGCGTGGGGGCGCTGCTGATCCTGATGGCGTTCGGCTACGACCTCAGCGTCATCGCGATCATCGGCATCCTGCTGCTGATCGGCATCGTGAAGAAGAACGGCATCATGATGGTGGACGTGGCGCTGCACCTGGAGCGCGACGGCGGCAAGGAGCCGGAGGAGGCGATCTTCGAGGCTTGCAAGCTGCGCTTTCGCCCGATCCTGATGACGACGATGTGCGCGCTGCTGGGCGGGGTGCCGCTGATGGTCGGCACCGGCACCGGGTCGGAGCTGCGGCGGCCCTTGGGGTTCGCGATGGTGGGCGGGCTGATCCTGTCGCAGATCCTGACGCTGTTCACGACACCGGTGGTTTACCTTTACCTGGACCGGGTGAACACCTGGCTGTCCGGAGCCAAGCGGGCGCCGGTGCGGGAGGCCATGCCGGCCGAGTAGGGCTGCCGGAGGCATGGATGGCGGGCTGCCGTTCTGCCGGGCAGCCTGCTTGCGGCGGTGAGTGCGCGGTATGCTACGGAGCGGGTTTATGAGTTGGCTAGGGGGAATGGGATGCTTTAGTGGGCCAGCGGCGATGCTTTAGGGTGTTGCTGGGGTGGGGAAGACGGTCTGCCCCCTTTTCCCTTTTGGAAGGGGGCTGCTTCTTGGATGGGTGGGTGCTTGCCGTTTCCCTCACCCCGACCCTCTCCCGGAGGGAGAGGGAGTAGGTTGGACGGGTTTGTTTTTAGCTTCCGGCTTGGCTTTCGAGGTGGGCTTCGATCTGCTTCCAGATGGAGACTTCGTCGGTTACCAGCCATTCCCGTTGGACGCGGCCGGCTACGATTTCGGCGTGGCTGAAACCCATGATGTGAACGGGGGCGTTGGTTGGCTCGCCGAAGTGGCCGAAGCCGGCATGGGTGCCCTCTAGCGACCAACGCAGCGCGACGCGGGTCGCCTGGCCTCCGCCAGTGTTGACGGTGGCGCTTTGGACCGAGAACTCGGCGCCCGGGAACGAGGCGAGGTAGCCGAGCACGAAGCGATCAATGTCCACATGGCCGTGGTGGTGCTCGCCGCCGGGTGCAGCGAGGTCGGCGCCGTGGAAATACAGGTCGCGGATCGCGGATGGGTCCTTGGCGCCCCAGATGCGGCGGTATCCTTCGGTGTAGAGTTCGATGTCCGGCCCGGCTTGCACTTCGGGCCGGTAGAGGCCGGGCCTGTCGTGGTCCGGCAGGAAGAAGGCGACGGTGCCGGTGCGGCGCAGGTCCTGCGCGACCATCTGCCGGGCCAGGGCGCGCGGCTCGATCCCCAGGCAGTTTGCGAAAGCCGCCTGGTCGCGCGCCAGCCATTCTTCCGTCACCACGCCGTCCACCACCCAGCAGTCGGCGATGATGCGGGACCGGACGATGCGCCCGGTCGCCGGGCCGTAGGCGCTGTCGCCGGTGTGGCGCATGACCGAGACCAGGCGGTGCGAGGACAGGAAGGCGCCGTCGTCATAGCCGGCCCAGATCACGTCCTCGCCCACCAGTTGGCGGTCGGGGAAGCTGTGCAGGGTTTGCAGGGTTTGCGAGGTGACGCCGGTGTTGTCGGTGGTAAGGCCGGTGGGCGCCCGCAGCAGGATGTTGGGGGCATACAGGTGCTCCAGCTTGCCGCCGATGCCGCGGTCCTCCCAGATTTCGCGGGTGATGCCGTAGATGAAGCTGGGAACGTCGGGGTAGCCGGGGGTCTTGGGGGCCATCAGTGCTTCCATAGGACGGCGGAGGCTCGGCGCGCGCCCTCGGCCAAGGCGGCGAGCTTCATCCAGACGATGTCGGGGGCCACGACGCCGAAGCCAGCGAAGGTCGAAAAGCCGCAGTCCGACCCGCCGATCACCCGGTCGCGCCCGACCAGCCCGGCGTAGTTCAGCAGGCGCTCGGCCACCAGGTCGGGGTGCTCGACGTAGTTGGTGCTGCTGTCCAGCACGCCGGGGATGATGCACTTGTCTTCCGGCAGATGGATTTCTTCGAACACGCGCCATTCATGGGCGTGGCGGGGGTTGGCGCCCTCGAACGACAGGAAACCGGCGTTGATGCCCAGCACCGTCGGCAGCAGGCGGGCGATGGGCACGTCCAGGGTGTGCGGCCCCTCGTAGTTGCCCCAGCACAGATGCAGCCGCACGCGGTCGGGCGGGATGCCGGTCAGGGCGGCGTTCAGGGCAGCGACGTGGGCGCCGATGCGGTGGACGAACTCGTCCTCGGTCAGGTGGGCGTACATGGTCTGCCGGCCCAGCGCCAGGTCGGGGCTGTCCACCTGCAGGATCAGCCCGGCATCCACGATGCCGCGGAACTCCGCCGCCATGGCGTCAGCCAGTGCGCCCAGGTAGGCGTCGTCGTCGCGATAGTGCTTGTTGGGCTGGAACAGGCTGATGACGCCGGGGGCGGCGGCGTTCATGAAGCCCTCGGCGTAGCCGCTGGCGGACAGCGCCGCCTGGAAGCGGGCGATGTCGGCGTGCAGCGGCTCCATGGTGCGGACGGCGATGTCGCCGGTGCAGCAGGGCCGCTTGTAGCTGGGAGTGCCGCCGGCGCCGGCGAGGCGCTTGGCATAGCTTGGAACGAGCAGCAGGTCGGCGGGGATGCGCCGCTCGCTGTCGCCGGAGAAGCCGGTCAGGCGCTCGCCGATGTAGGTGGCGTAGCTGATCTTGCTCATCTCGCCGTCGCTGGGGATGTCCACCCCGGCGGCACGCTGCTTTGCCACGACGTCGCGGACGGCTTCGGCAACGGAGTTGGTGAAGGCTTGGGGGTCCACAGGCTCGCCGGCCTCGCGGGCGAACAGCATGTCGGACACGTTCTTGGGGCGCGGCAGGCTGCCGACGTGGGTGGTCAGGATGCGGTCGGCCATCGGCTATGCCCCGGCCTGGCTGGCGGTGCGGCCGGCGTGGACTTGCGCCAGGATGGCTAGCTCGTCGAAGATGCGCCATTCCCGCAGGATCTTGCCGTCGCGCAGCTCGAAGTGGCTGGCGCCCAGCACGTTTACCGGGGTGCGGGTGATGGGGCCGTAGGTTGGGACGCCGCTGTAGGTGCCGCGCATCAGCCAGATTACCGCGACCCGCAGGCCCAGCTCCGGCCCGTCCAGCACGGCGATGTCGCGCACCTCCAGCTTGAAGTCGGGGAAGGTGGCTAGGAGGTTGATCAGCTCGATCTGGTAGGGGTCAATGCCCTGCACCCGCCTCATGCGGACGGAGTGGCAGACGATCTGCCGGTCGAAGTAGGCGGGCACGCGGTTGAACAGCTTGGCGTTCCAGACCTCCTCGAACATGGATTGCACCATCCTGCACTCGCGTTCGTGGGTGGCGGGACGGGCGCCGGACACGCCGAGATGGGCCGGGTCGGCGATGTGCCCGGCGAAGGCGCCGGTGCTGCCGCCTGCCTGCATTGTCCCGCCCAGCACTGGGCTGGCGTTGGCCAGGCTGGCGGCGACCCCGTAGGGGTCGAGGCCCAGGTTCTGCAGCACGGCCCACTCGTCGCGGACCAGCCACTCTTCCAGCACCTTGTTGTCCCGCACCAGGCAGTGGGCGACGGTGCGGGATGCCCAGTCGCGCCCGGTTGGCGGGCCATAGGTCCAGTAGCCCGAGTGGGTGCCGGTCTTGAATACCCGGTGGCTACTGATGAAGCCGTTGGGGCCGCGGGCTTCCCAGATCACGTCCTCGCCGTGGCCGCCGCCGCCATTGGGGAAGGCGGCGAACTTCTGCAGGCTGTTGTTGACGACGTGATCCCAGTCGTAGGTCTCGCCGTAGGCAGTGTGGACGCGGACCTGCTTGTCGTAGTGCTCGGTCAGGCGGCCCAGGCCGCGGTCTATCCAGATGGCGTCGGTCCAGCTCAGGATGTAGTCGCGGGG
>CAXTDP010000166.1:0-9512 GCA_964242295.1 uncultured Acetobacteraceae bacterium
ACCCTCTCCCAAAGGGAGAGGGAGCAAGCCGCGGCTTTAAGCCTTCGGCTTGGCAGGCTCGCCGGGCTTGCCGTCCAGCTCTTCTTCCTCGTCCTCGTCCTCATCATCCTCCTCGTCCTGGGCGTCGTACCAGTCGAGCACAGAGTCGTGGAACTCCGGGTCCTTCAGCAGGCGCATCGCCAGGGCGATGGCGATCTCGTGCGGCTCCGGCACTTCCGCCGCGCCATCCTCCACCTCGGTCGCGGCCACGACGCGTATGGTCATGCTGCCGCCGTCTTCGCCGATGACGAGGGCGACCTCGGTCGGATCAAGCTCGATGCTGGTCATCTTGGGGTCGGCCATGTCACGTACTCCTGGATTTGGGCGGGGTGCTAGCAGGTTTCGCGGGGAGGCGGCTAGGCTCCCGCCGTGCCGGCACCGGTGGGCAAAGCCGGCTTCGGGTGCAGCCGCCTGCGGTTCAATCCAGGTAGCGCCGGGCCAGGTGCGCCTCGAAATCGGTGGGGTCCAGCGGCTTGCCCGTCGCGGCGCGCAGCAGGTCGTTGAAGCCGAGCCGGCTGCCCTGGCCGTGCACGTGCGTCCGCAGCCAGCCGACCAGCAGGCCCAGGTTCCCCTGCCCCAGCGCGTCGTCCAGCCCCGGCACGTCACGCCGCGCCGCCGCCATCAGTTGGGCCGCAGCCATCGCGCCCAGGGTGTAACTGGGAAAATAGCCGAACAGGCCATCATACCAGTGGATGTCCTGTAGGCAGCCCTGTGCGTCGCCGGACGGACGCACATCGAGCAGCGCGTGCAGCCCGTCGTTCCATGCCCCGGGCAGGTCCGCCGGCAGCAGGTCGCCGGACACCATCGCCTGCTCCAGCCGGAAGCGCAGGATGACGTGGGCGGGATAGGTCATCTCGTCCGCGTCCACCCGGATCAGCCCACGGCGCACCCGGCGCCACAGGCGGGACAGGTTGGCGGGCGCATAGGGCGCCCCGTCGCCGCCGAACAGCCGGTGCAGCTCCGGGCCGAGCCATGCCAGGTAGGCGTCGGAGCGGCAGGCCTGCATCTCGACGATCAGGGATTGGCTTTCATGCGCGGCCATCCCCGCCGCCTCGCCCACCGGCTGCCGGGCGTGCCCGGCGGGTAAGCCGCGCTCATACAGGGCATGCCCGGTCTCGTGCATCACGCCCATCAGCGCCTGCGCCGGGTCGGCCTCGTCATAGCGGGTGGTGATGCGCACGTCGGTGGGCGTGCCGCCGCAGAACGGGTGGGTGGAACGGTCGAGCCGGGAATGGTTGGCATCCAACCCGGCCAGGGTGGACAAGCGGCGGCACAGGCCCTCCTGCAACTCCGCCGGGAACGCGCCATGCAGCGGCACCGGGTCGGGCTGCCGTGCCTGCCGCTCCAGCGCGCGGGGCAGCGCATCCCGCAGGAACGCCTCATACTGGGCGAACACCGGGCCGACGTCGGCGGCGCCGATGCCGCGCTGGTAGCCGTCCATCAGGGCGTCGTAGGGCGCCAGCCCCAGCGCCGGCGCCAGCGCATCGGCCTGGTGCCGCACCAGGCGCACGACCTCCTGCAGCTCCGGCAGCACCGCGGCGAAGTCGGAGGCGCGGCGGGCCTCGCGCCATACCTTCTCGCAGCGCGAGTTGGCGCGGGCCTGCGCCTCCACCAGGTCGGCCGGCAGGGCGGTCGCCCGGGTATGGGCATGGCGCATCAAGGCAAGGTTGGCGCCGTCCCACTCGCCGTCGGCATAGGCTTCGGCCAGGTCGGCGGCAGCCTCGGGCGCCGTCAGCAGGCCGTGGCCCAGCCCAGCCAGGACGGCGAGCTGGTCGCCGCGCGCAGCCCCGCCGCCGGGCGGCATCATGGCGGCGGCGTCCCAGCCCAGCACGGAGCTGGCCTCCCCGATGGTGGAAATGCGGGCGAAGCGGTCCTGCAGGCGGGCATAGGCGGTCATGCCGGCTCCTCCACGCGGGCGCGCAGGGTTTGGCGAACGAAAATCGTGAAGATCACCACCAGGATGACCGATAGGCTGAACCAGGTGATGGCGTAGGACAGGTGGTTGTTGGGCGGACGCGGCATGGTCGTCGCCGGCTCGGGATATACGCCAAGCGGAACACTGCCCAGCGCCACCAGCGTGAATGGGGCGGCGTGGGACAGGCCGAGCGACGCGGCGATGGCGGCTGGGTCCAGGCTGTAGAACCGCCGCGCCGCCGCATCGTCGGAAAGGCTGAACAGGCCCGGACGCTCCGGCGCACGCACATAGCCCTCGACGGTGGCGTCCACCGGGCTGCCCGGCTGCACCCGGTCCATCGGCACCCAGCCACGATTGACGATCACCGGGTCGGTGCCGGGCCGCTCCAGCGGCTCCACCACGTAGGCGCCCATCACGGGTCCGGCGAGGGTATCACGGACGTCCACACCATAAAGGGCCTGCAGGTCCTGCCGCAGCAGGCCGGACACGCGCACCTTCGTGAAGGGCGGAGGCGTGGGGGATTGCGGGCTGGCCGGCACCTGCTGGGCCGGAGCCGCCTCACCCAGGTCAATCTCGCGCAGCAGCTCGGTCTTCCAGCGCAGCCGCTCGACCTGCCACACGCCGAGGCCGGTCGTCATCGCCAGCATTACGGCGGTGGTCAGGCTGGGCCAGAACAGGCGCGGGATCATTGACCCATCTCCACGGCGCGATGACGGTAGGACTGCATGATCAGTGCGGCCTTGAGCGGACGCATCAGCAGGACGGCCGCAGGTATCGTCACGGTTGGCCAAATTACCAGGTGCACCCAGGCGGGTGGGTTGAACCGGAACTCCACCCACAACACCGCTGCCATCACGATGGCACCCAACACCAGGATCACCGCCGATGCCGGGCCGTCCCCTGTATCGAACTCTGTCAGGTCCAGCCCGCACATCGTGCAAGTGGGACGGACCGCCAGCAGCCCGTCATACAGCCTACCGACCCCGCAGCGCGGACAGCGGCAGCGAAGCGCCGCCTGCCATGGCGGCGCCGCGGCCACGCTATTCCGCCGGAACGGCCGACCCGGCGCCCCACAGGTAGATCGCGACGAACAGGAACAGCCAGACCACGTCCACGAAGTGCCAGTACCAGGCCGCAGCCTCGAACCCGAAGTGCCGGGTGGTACTGAAGCCGCCGCCGCGGGCACGCCACCAGCAGACGATCAGGAAGATGGTGCCGACGATCACGTGGAAACCGTGGAAGCCGGTCGCCAGGAAGAACACCGAGGGATAAACGCCGCCGCCGGAGAACTTGAACGGCGCCTCCGAATACTCCAGCGCCTGGAACGTCGAGAACGACAGGCCGAGCAGGATGGTGAAGCCGAGTCCCATCACCAGGAACTTCTTCTGCCCGTGCAGCAGGGCATGGTGCGCCCAGGTCACGGCGGTGCCGGACAGCAGCAGGATCAGGGTGTTCAGCAACGGAAGCTGGAACGGGTTGAAGGTATGGACGCCCTCCGGCGGCCAGGACGGGTTGGCGGCGCCCGCGACGTGGACCGGATACAGCGCGAAGTGGAAGTTGGCCCAGAAGAAGCCGACGAAGAACATCACCTCGGACGCAATGAACAGCATCATGCCATAGCGCAGTCCCAGCCGCACCACCGGCGTATGCAGCCCGGCCGTCCGGCTCTCCGTCAGCACGTCCCGCCACCACATGAACGCCGTCCCGATCACCATGACCAGACCGAGCGCAAGCATCCAGTAATTGCCGTAGTGCGCGGCGAAGATGATGCCCAGCACCGTCGCGCCGCCGCCAAAGGCTGCGATTAGCGGCCAGGGGCTGGGGTCAACCAGGTGATACGGCTGCTTCATCCCGCTGCTGTTCAGGTTCGGGATGGGTTCGTCTTGTGCGACCGCTGTGGCGGCAGGTGCGGAGCTGGTCATCGGCGATCCATTCTTGGCGGTCTTGCTGAGCAGGCCGGCACTATCGCGGAAGCGGCGGCTGGTTCAAGGGCATAGCCCCTCACAATGACGGAAGCTAGGGGCCAGACGCATCGGCGCGCTTGCCGACGTGCGGCCCGGCGTGGTCCAGCCCGCCATTGCGCGCGGCGTCATCCAGCGAACGGAAGAAGGTATAGGACAGCGTGATCTCCTTCACGTCACGGGTGTCGGGATCGGTCGCGATGGCCGGATCAACCCAGAAGCTCAGCGGGAACTCCACCTGCTGGCCAGGAGTCAAGGTCTGCTCGTCAAAGCAGAAGCATTGGGTCTTGTGGAAGTAGCGGCCCACCTTCTCCGGCGTGACGTTGTAGGTCGCGGTGCCGGTCACGGTCTGGGCCGACTGGTTGCGGCCGACGTAGAACGCCATGCGGTCCTCGCCCAGCTTGACCGCGGCTTCGCTCTGCCCCGGCTCGAACTGCCATTTCAGACCAGGGCTGGTGTTGGCATTGAACCGTACCAGCATGCCGCCTGCCACAGCACCCGGCCCGGCGGCGCCGCGTATCTGCGGCGTCCCGCCATAGCCCGTCGCCTGACAGAACACGCGATAAAGCGGCACCGCCGCGAATGACATGCCGACCATGCCGAGGATCGTTGCCGCCAGGCCGCCGGCGAGGACTGTGTTGCTGCGTTTCATGCCATCTATGTCGGCCCCGCCGACGCCGGGGCAAGCGGTCAGGAGACCTTAAACTTGACCATCGAGATGGCGTAGAACAGCAGCGCGAGCGCGAGTAGGACCGCGAACAGCGCGAGGTTCTTGACCCGCTGCCGGCGCCGCAGTTCCACCGTCTCCGCGGGGGTCAGCGGGCGTGGAAACTCATCCATGCCAGGGACCTGGGATCAGGTGGTCGGCGGCCACCGCACCGAACAGGGCGAACAGATAGACCAGCGACACGCGGAACGCCCATTTGGCCGGGGCGTCCTTGGTCAGGCTGACACCCGCCGCATCCTGCTTGTCGCGCAGCACGCCCCAGGACGCCAGCAGGAACCAGGCCCCAAGCCCGACGGCCGAGACGCCATAGACCGGGCCGGCATAGCCCAACACCCAAGGCAGCAGCGACACGGCGACAAGCACGACGGTGTAAAGCATCACATGCTGCCGGGTCACCCGCGCGCCTTGGACCACCGGCAGCATCGGCACCCCCGCCCGCTCGTAGTCGCTGGAGGCATAAAGCGACAGCGCCCAGAAATGCGGCGGGGTCCAGAAGAACACGATGGCGAACAGCAGCAGCGGCATGACGTCCAGCCCACCGGTAACGGCAGCCCAGCCGATCACCGGTGGGAATGCCCCGGCGGCGCCGCCGATGACGATGTTCTGCGGCGTCCGGCGCTTCAGCCACATCGTGTAGATGAACACGTAGAACAGGATGGAAACCGCCAGCACGCCCGCAGCGAACCAGTTGGTGGCCAGCCCCATCAGGAGGACGGACGCGACCGCCAGCACCACGCCGAACCCCAGGGCCGACCCAGCCTCGATGCGCCCATCCGGGATGGGCCGGTTGGCCGTCCGCCGCATGATGGCGTCAATGTCGCGATCCCACCACATGTTGATGGCGCCCGCCGCCCCGGCTGCCACGGCGATGCACAGCACCGCGGCCAGGGCCAGCACGGGATGCAGATGCCCCGGCGCCACCAGCAAACCAATGAACCCGGTGAACACCACCAGCGTGATGACCCGCGGCTTGAGCAGAGCGAACCAGTCCCCTGCCTCGGCGGGCAGGACCGCCATAGGAAGAAGGGGAGCCGAAGCTCCCCCTCCCTCCAGCGCCGCGATGCTGAGCTTGTCTATCATCGAACCCGCGGCAGCTCCTCGAAGGTGTGGAACGGCGGGGGAGAGGTGACCGTCCACTCCAGCGTCGTCGCACCCTCGCCCCAGTAGTTGTCTGCAACCTGAACCTTGCTGGTGAAGGTCCGATACAGGACATACAGGAACACGAACACCGAAGCCGCACCGATGTATGCGCCGATGGATGCCACGAGATTCCAGCCGGCAAAGGCATCGGGGTAGTCCGGGTAACGCCGCGGCATGCCGGCCAAACCCAGGAAGTGCATCGGGAAGAAGGTCAGGTTCACCCCGACGAACATCATCCAGAAGTGGACCTGTCCCCAGAACTCCGGATACTGCCGGCCCGACATCTTGCCGATCCAGTAATAGAAGCCGGCGAAGATGGAGAACACGGCGCCCAGGCTCAGCACGTAGTGGAAGTGCGCCACGACGTAATAGGTATTGTGCAGGATCTGGTCGATGCTGGCGTTGGACAGCACGATGCCGGTGACGCCGCCCAGGGTGAACAGGAAGATGAAGCCGATGGCGAACAGCATGGGCGTCTTCATCTCGATGGAGCCGCCCCACATCGTCGCGATCCAGGAGAAGATCTTGATGCCGGTGGGCACGGCGATGATCATCGTCGCAGCCATGAAGTAGGCGCGGGTATCAACCGAGATGCCCGACACGAACATGTGGTGCGCCCACACCACGAAGCCGACCACGCCGATGGCGATCATCGCGTAGGCCATGCCTAGGTAGCCGAAGATCGGCTTCTTGGAGAAGGTCGAGATCACGTGGCTGACCATGCCGAAGCCCGGCAGGATCATGATGTAAACCTCGGGGTGGCCGAAGAACCAGAACAGATGCTGGAACAGCACGGGGTCGCCACCACCAGCCGGGTCGAAGAACGAGGTGCCGAAGTTGCGGTCGGTGATCAGCATGGTGATCGCGCCGGCCAGCACGGGGATGGACAGCAGCAGCAGGAACGCCGTCACCAGCATGGACCACACGAACAGCGGCATCTTGTGCAGGGTCATGCCCGGCGCACGCATGTTGAAGATGGTCGTGATGAAGTTGATGGCACCCAGCAGCGACGAAGCGCCGGCCAGGTGCAGGGCGAACAGCGTGTAGTCCATCGCCGGTCCCGACTGGTAGGTGCTGCTCGACAGCGGCGGATACAGCGTCCAGCCCGAGCCTGCGCCATCACCGCTGTGCAGGCCCAGCATGATAAGGCAGAACGCCGGCACCAGCAGCCAGAAGCTGATGTTGTTCAGGCGGGGGAACGCCATGTCCGGCGCGCCAATCATGATCGGCACGAACCAGTTGCCGAAGCCGCCGATCATCGCCGGCATCACCATGAAGAAGATCATGATGAGGCCATGCGCCGTCACCGTCGCATTCCAGGACTGGCCGCTGGCGAAGTATTGCAGACCCGGGCTTTGCAGCTCCAGCCGCATGTGGACGGACAGCGCAGTACCCACGATCCCCGCCAATATGGCGAAGATCAGGTAAAGCGTGCCGATGTCCTTATGGTTGGTGCTGAATAGCCAGCGCTTGACGAAGCCCGGCGCGTGCGCGTGATGGTCCGCGTCGTGATGCCCCTCCGGATGGGCGCGGTCGTGTGTAGTGGCCGACATATCCTATGCTCCCCTGCGCTGCCGGATGTGGGTCAACGCTGCAACTCTGCAACCGCCGTCGGACGCCCCTGCCCGTCCTGATTGGACGCGGCGCCGCCGGGGAACTTGGTCTTCGCGGTCTCAAGCCAGGCCGCAAAATCCTGGTCGTTCATCGCCTGCACGGAAATCGGCATGGCGCTGTGGTTGGTGCCGCAGATCTGGTTGCACTCGCCGTAGTAAACGCCGGGCTTGTCCACCCGCACCCAGGTCTCGATCGTACGGCCCGGGATGGCGTAACGCTGCACGCCCAGCGACGGAATGAAGAAGCTGTGGATCACGTCGGCCGAGGTCGCCAGGATGCGGATATTCTTCCCGGCCGGCACAACCACCCGATTGTCCACCTCAAGGTTGCGAAGCTGGCCCGGCTTCAGGTCGTCCTCGGCGATCATGTAGCTGTCGAAGCGGACGTTGCCATTGTCGGGATAGTTGTACTCCCAATACCACTGATGCCCCGTGACCTTGATGGTCATGTCGGCGGCGTCGGTCCGGTCCTCGTAATAGATCAGGCGGAACGACGGGATGGCGATCACCACCAGGATCAGCACCGGCAGCACGGTCCAGGCAACCTCAAGCGCGGTGTGGTGGCTGACCCGGCTGGCCTTCGGGTTCACGCTCTCGCGGAACCTCCACACGCAATAGAGCAGCAGTGCCGCGACGAACACCGTCACCATCGCCATCAGCCAGAGGATCAGCGAGTGCAGCCCCTCGATCCCCGCCTGCACGTTGCTCTGCGGCGCCTGGAAGCCAAGCTGCCAGGGTTTCGGGGCGCCGAGCTCGCCCTCCGTTGTGGCCTGGGCCCAAGCCGGCCCGGCGCCTGCGAGCCAAAGGCCCATGAATGTCATTGCTGCGGCTGGCAGCCGCCGAAGAACCTGCATCACACCCGTCCATTCCGCTGGCAACGCCCGGCTTACTTCCGGGGCGCTTGGCCCTTGGAGGTATCGGAGGCGTTGCGTTAGATCAAGCCAGCCGTCGGCCGGCCTACTATCATGGAAGCCTAATTGGGCAGGCGCACCAAGGTGAAAAGGCCCAGCGGCGGCACGGACGCAAATTGCGCGCGGCCCTGGTCCTCGGCCGTCAGCAGCGCATCGAAGGCGAAATCCGGATGCCACCCCAGCTTGCGCGATGCAGGGGCCAGCGCACGCTCCGCCCACCAGCGCGGCCCCCGCTCGGCGGCAAAGTGGTTCACGAACAGGAGATGGCCGCCCGGGCGCACGACGCGCTGCATCTCCTGCAGCAGCAGCCGCGGGTTCGGCACCACCGAGGCGACGAACATCGCAACCGCGATGTCGAACGACCCGGCTTCGAACCCGGTCGCCTCGGCGTCCACTTCCAGCAGCGCCTCAACATTGCCGAGCAGGTCGTTCTTCACGCGCTGCCGGGCCAGGGCCAGCATTTCGGCGGACAGGTCTATGCCGGTGATGCGCTTCGCCGGCGTGTAGTGCGGCAGGGCCAGGCCGGTGCCGACCCCGACCTCCAGCACGTGGATGCCGGGCAGGGCGTTCACCGCCTCCACCGCACGGCGGCGGCCGAACGCGGACACGCCGCCAAATACAAGGTCGTAGACGCCAGCCCACCTTCGGTAGGCCGCCCTGACGGAATCAGCGTCGAGCGCCGTGTGACGTTCGCGGGCGAGGGCGGGCAATGGCGTTGTCATTCTGCGCCACCCCTAGCCCCCGGTGGCCCGGGGATCAAGGGGCTGCAACCAAGAGGCGATCCCCGCAGGCGGCATGCCGGTCCCGCGGATATGTTTCACCCATGATGCGCGAGACCCCCGCCCCAATGCGCAGCCTCGGAGCCGGGGCCGCTGTTTCCAGGCACGAACCCCGTGGCAGGCCCTCAGCCGCTGCCTGCTGGGAAGCCGCTATGCCGCGTCCTCGCGCCGGTCGCGCACCTTCACGTATGCGAGGGAGGCGTGTTCCTGGCAGTAGGGCTTGTTGGGCAGCGCCCCCTCGTCGCAAAAACGGAAGCTGGGTGTTCCCGGCTCGCCGATGGGCCAGCAGCAGGTGGACACCCGGGCGGGCGGACGCGGCGGCGGGACGGCACGCAGTTGCGGCGCTAGCCGGGCGGCGGCTGGCGCATCGGCCAGCGGCTCCTTCCCGACGGCATCGGCGGTTGCGGCTGCCACCGGCAAGGTCGGG
>CAXTDP010000167.1:0-9502 GCA_964242295.1 uncultured Acetobacteraceae bacterium
AGCTCGGGCTGAGCAGCCAGCGCATGCAGGACTTCGGCGACTACGTGATCTCGCAATCCACGGGCCGCTTCATCCTGGGCGCCGGCGACGAACAGGAGAAAGAAGACATCATCAAGCGGTTCGGCGTCACCAATGCGACCGCCGGGGTGATCCGTCGCAGGCTGAACGGTCCGACCCGCGGCGGGGCGCCGTTCATGGCGCTGATCCAGGCGGATGACGAATGGTATGAGCAGATGCTGGTGAACAGCCTGGGGCCGGTCGAGTTGTGGGCGTTCAGCACGTCGCCGCAGGACGTGGCACTGCGCTCGCGGCTCTATAAGCGTGTCGGCCCAGCCGAGGCCCGGCGCCGGCTGGCCCGGGTGTTCCCGGACGGCAGCGCCAAGGATGAGATCGAGCGGCGCAAGCAGGAGCGGCAGCAGGCTGGCGAGGATGAGGCGCGGGCACGGCTGAGCGTCGTGCAGGACCTGGCCGACGAGCTGGTGGACGGCCACGGCCTCGGCATCGTGCTGCGGCGTTTCGAGCATGAACAGGGCGAGATCCTGGTGGCAGAGGGGAGCTGTAAGCGTGCTGGCTGATCACAGCTACCCCATTGTGGCCGTTCTTCAGACATGCCCGGCTGAGCCAAGCGCCTCGCCCGAGATGGGTCCTCAACGGTGGCGGAGAGGCGACCACACACCACATCGGCCCGATGATTGAACCAACCCGCGTCAAAACGCTCAACGATGCTCCAGAGAACGGGACCGCGTCCTATGTCCTGTATTGGATGGGGCTATCGCAACGCGCAGCTTTCAACCCGGCGCTCGAGTACGCCGTCGAGGCGGCAAACGCGCGCGACCTGCCCGTGCTCGTCTGCTACGGCATCGCCGAGGACTTCCCAGAGGTCAACGCACGGCACTGGAGCTTCTTGTTGGAGGGGTTGGCGGAGGTCGGGCCGGCGCTCGAACGGCGCGGGATCGCCTTCGTCGCACGCCGTGCTCCGCCCGTGGAAACAGCGCTGCGCTACGCGACGGATGCAGCCATGGTGGTATGCGACCGCTACTACCTGAAGCCGATCAAGCAGTTCTATGCCGACTTCGCCGCCCGCGCCCCCTGCCGTGTGGTGCAGGTCGAGGGTGACGTCGTGGTGCCGGTCGAGACGGCCTCCCCCAAGCACGAGATCGCCGCCCGCACGCTGCGGCCCAAGCTCAATCGCCTGCTGCCCGAGTACCTGGCGCCGCTCGGGGAGGAACCCGTGCGCCGCCACGCGACTGGGATGCAGCACGAGAGCACACTCGACCTGAGCGACGTGCCGCGCCTGGTCGCAAGCCTCAGGACCGACCAGGGTGTACGGCCTGTGCGCCGCTTCAAAGGCGGGACGGCGCAGGCCGAGGCACGGCTTGAGCGCTTCCTCAACCGCGGGCTTGCCGGATATGCCTCGGGCCGGGGCCGGCCCGAAGCCGGGGCTGCCTCGCACATGAGCCCCTACCTGCACTTCGGCCAGATCTCGCCAGTCGCGATCGCCCTCGCAGTGCGGGCGGCACCTGCGGGGGACGGGGAGGACAAGGAGGCTTACATCGAGGAACTCGTGGTTCGGCGGGAACTTGCCATGAACCACGCACACTACGAGCCCCGCTACGACGACTATGGCGCAGCGCCGGCCTGGGCCCGCAAGACCCTGGACGCGCATCGGGCTGATCCGCGGCCCTACCTTTATACGCACGAGCAGTTCGAGCAGGGCCTGACCCATGACCGCTACTGGAACGCGGCCATGATGGAGATGCGCGAGACCGGCTACATGCACAACCACATGCGCATGTACTGGGGCAAGAAGATCGTGGAGTGGTCGTCCTCGCCGGAGGAGGCGTGGGAGACGGCGCTGCGTCTCAACAACCGCTACTTCATCGATGGCCGCGACGCGAACTCATTCACCAACGTGGGTTGGCTGTTCGGGCTGCATGACAGGCCTTGGGGGCCTCAGCCGGTCTACGGCAACGTGCGGTCGATGGGTGCGGCGACCCTGAAGAAGTTCGACGCGGACGGCTACGTGCGCGAGGTAGAGCGTCTGGCGGCGGAGGAGGGACATTAGACCAGGTCTACCGACCGGAACCTATCCAGCTCGACGCTTGCTCAGTTTCGACGCTGGACCGTTGACCGACGGCCGCGTAGCCCGGCAGCAATGTGATCCGCATCACCACGTTGCATTTGCAGAACGGGTAGATACTGGCAACCCGCTCCACGATGGGACGGGCATGCAGGAGCGACCGCCATGCCGACGACATCCTTGTCCCGCCGCACCCTAGGCTTTTGCGCCCTGGTGCTGGCTTTTGCTCCCCTCGCTGCTCGTGCGGGCGAGAACATCGGCACGAGCTGCGAGGATTGCCCGAACTACCGCGGCGCCTTCTCCATCCGCAACGATACCAGCCAGGCCATCCACTACCAGTATCGATGGGGTGACCGTCACGACTGGAAACGCATGACGCTTGATACAGGCCACATCGAAACTCACTCCTACCCGTTGGGCGAAGATTCACACGCCCGCGTGCCGGCGCCCTTTGTCCGATTCGACAACACTGGCGGGGATGGGCAGGTGACGTGGCGAGAGTATCGCATACAGTTTCACGCGACGGGCTACGCCGGATACGGCCCTGCCGTGAACCGCACGGAGCCGATGCACTATGCCTTCCGCTACGCTTCTGACGGCCGGCACCTGGACTTGAAGGCGGAGTAGCACGGCAGCGCCAGTCGCGCCCTGACCGGCGACGACTGGTCAAGTCTCATGCGGCCTGCAAGGCGCGCCTGCGGCTGGTTACGAATTCACCCTCGTTTGTCACGAAGTTCCAAATCTCGGGCTGCTCGACCTTCATGCGATCGAGCATGCCGGCAAGCTCGCAGAATGCCGGCTGACGCAGGCCGTGATACTCAACCAAGGGGCCGACAGCCTCGAAGTGGATGCCCGACGAACGCAGTAACCGCAGCAGCGTCCGTTCCATGACCGCGCACCAGTGCGTGACGCCGGCCTGCTGGCTGAGCTGCACGAGGCCCCTCACGAGCGCAAGGCGAGACAAGCTGGCCGCCGCCGGACTGATGTTGCGGCGCTCCTTCGAAACGGCGAAGCGGGACACCTCGACGGCGCTCCTGAGCGGGACGGCATGAAGCGTCGCGGGGTCGCAAACGCCCTGCATCGGAAAGCTGTGATTGGGCTGGTGCGCCTGGGGCAGGATCATGCGAACGGTCCCGATGACGGTCCCACAGCCACGAAGGCAGAGCACGACGTGACGGGCGTGCCTGTCATATGCGTCGGTTTCAAGGTCATTGACGCCCGGCTCGTAACCCCGCTCCAAGCAATAAACCTGATGGCGGAGACGATAGGCTTGTTCAACAAGCGCCGATGTGTCCGCAAGATGAACAACCAGTTCGGATCGTGCAGCAAATATGGCGTCAGTCAGGAGCGGTGAGTTCATGAACCCTGCCTGTCACATGTGGTAACATCACGTGAGAGTGAGATACCGC
Source organism: uncultured Acetobacteraceae bacterium (assembly GCA_964242295.1). GTDB lineage: Bacteria > Pseudomonadota > Alphaproteobacteria > Acetobacterales > Acetobacteraceae > DASWOJ01. Next base: position 3,490 of record CAXTDP010000167.1, read on the forward strand.
ACCAGAGTAGGACAGTGCAACCCTGATGAAATTATTGCCGGATAGGTTTTGTTGCAGTCTTTATATACGAGACTATGTGCCTGCTTCACAGCTTACGTCGTTGTCGGATAGAAATGTTCAGCCTGTATTTGCGGCAGACTGGCTGATGCTGCCCAACATGCAGCGGAAGGCACATACGGTTGCTTCTGAGCCTGACGCTTGAAGCCCAGGGGTCGTGGGTGTCCGCGTCAGCGGTTGGACAGGGCTGCCTCGTAGCTGTCCAGCTGCTCGTCCGTCATGTCGTCCATCTGCAACAGCTGCCAACGCCGAGGGCTGCCCTGTCGTGTGGCAGGGCGAATGACGCGGACGACGACCTCGCCATGAAGGACCACACGCCAGATTTCGTCGCGTTCGAGGGGCTGCAAGTCTGGGACGGCGGCAATCCTGCCGCTCATGCCATGCCCAACCGCTTCGTCATCCACAACAGGCGTCGAGAGGCGCCCAATGTCCTGTGCAAACGGAACGCGGCGTATGGATGCCACTTCAACCACCTTTGCGTAGGCACGCAACGCTGACTGGGGCCGGGAAGCGTCGGCCGTGGCCGGGGTCATAGCCAAGCTTCGTCCTCATACACCAATGAACAACCCGTCAGCAGGAGAACTGCGACTAACCTGCTCTACGGGCTACAGGGATCAATCCCACAGCGACGTTTCCGCGAAGGTCCTGCTCTGGCCAGCGTCGGCCGTTGCCAGGCACTTCGGGTTCAACGGGCAGAGCAGAAGCAGGGCGTCGCGCAACGCAGGACAGCGGGCGACCAGGTCCTGCCCACCTCCCACTTCTGCGGAGTACTCCTGGATGAGCTCCACGTGCTCGGCCCTGGGCAGGATGTGGAACACCGGGAACTCCGCCCCGGGTGGGATGACGTCGATCATCTCCCCGCTGCTGATCTGCATGAACGCGATTTGCCATCCGCCAAAGCCTGGCGCCACTCGTGACCAAGCCAGCGCGAAGCACAGGTCGGACACGGAGAACGCGCCACCTGTGCAGGGACGTGAAAAGCTCGCGGGAACAGGTGCCACCATGATGAACCCAATCTCCAAGGAGGTGCAGAACAACACGCCCGGCCTCACCGGACTCCGGCCAGAAAAGGCGCGGGGGACATCACCGGGACGGAGAGCCTGGGAGAATGCCGTTGTCCTCGCTGGCTGCCCTTCACAGGGTTCGTCTGCCAAGCGCTGCGAACGAAGCGTCTCATGCGTTTGCCTCCTGCTGTAGACCTGACGGCAACCAGTGCTGTGAGGCACGCCCCCTGGCTGATGCGGCGTGGGCCTGCAGCCCAGGCCGCTGACATGGTCGAGCGTAGTAATCAAAAACAAACCTAACCAAAACTGGACGTCCCTGCATCCATTCCAAGTGAAGTCGTTACAGTCCTATTCATCTATATGCATCTTATGAGCATTGATGTCACGCTAGATGATATCTGCATAGAATAGCAAGAGCGCACTCCTTGTGGGCGCTGATCATCCAGGATCAATCATCTAAGTTGTGTTCTGTTTAGGCCTCTGAGTGAAACCCCTTTTGCGAAGGTCGATTGAGTTTGTGGGGTAGTCTGACTGGGGGCATTCTGGTTCTGGTTGCGTTTCGGACAGTTTGGCTGTCGTGACGCCTGCGATGTGGACGCCTGGAAATCGTGCGTTGGTTGGTGATTGCGGGTCGGGTCAGGCACCCACGGATGGACAGCGCAATGAAGCATGGTGACCATGGCCTTGGACACCTGGGGCAAGTGCTCGTAGTTGTAGCGACCCGAGATCATCAGCACGCCGACGCGAGATCATCGCCCGTTCAGGCGCACAATCCGGTTCTTGGCCACTTTAGATGATGATGTCAGCAATGACGTGGCACCACCCTTTGATGCTGCCTGCCCGCCCAGTCCTGAATCATCGAGAGTGGACAAGAACCCGGCTTTGGCACAGAGGGGGCGTGTGCTGCAGTTGTCATGTTGGTGCATCTGGACGCGGGAGGCGCGGTCAGCGGGACGGACATCGGCTTCTTGGTGTCATAACCATCGTAACGTTGGCCTTACGGACGCCTGGTGCATGAGGGGTGAGATAGCTAAGCCCCAACTTCGGCCAAGGGGCGGAGCCGGGCGCATCGTTGCAAACACGACGCGGTTCGCCACCTGGGAACGCCGCCGCTTCACGGCAAACTGCGCAGACTTCCTATATGGGGTAGTGGACTCGATTGGAGGGGCGCATGGCGCAGATTGAATTGGCGACAGCGATTGCGGTCGTTGGTGGTGCTGGTTCTCCGAGCTCGATTTTCGCGGCGCGGGCAAATGCGAGTGCCATGGTGGGACCGAACACCGGCATGGCGACCGCGATGGCCCCGCGCCAACGCAGCCACAGCCTAGATTGTAGGGCCACCCCGTAATTTCCCAAGCAACAGCTTTGGATGGACAATTTTGATCCAGAACCTTGACCGCATACTGCAGCCTCCGCGTGCCCAGGTGCGTTTGATGCCGGCCGCCCCCGCACCGTTCGCTGGAACCGCCGGGATATCCGCTTCGTTCTCCGCGGCCTTGGCTGCGGCAATGCCGCAGCACGTCGGCGTCCAGGGTGGGCAGAGTGGCAGTGCGAGCCTTGGCCCGAGGCTCTCGGCGGACCCAGACGCCACCGCCGCCAAAACTATGGCGCAGGCGAAGTCTGGAGCTGGCTTCATCGCTGCCGACTACGCCCAGTACATTGGACGATCGGTCGGCTCCGGTCAGTGCGTTGCGTTGGTTCAGGCCAGCAACCCGAGCATTGGCTTGACCCGTACCTGGCAATGTGGCGTGCCGGTGCAGGGCAACACGGAGCTGCGGCCTGGAACGATTATCGCAACATTCGACAGCTCTGACCGTTATGCCAACGCTCTGGACGGCAGTAGCCACGCAGCCATTTATCTTGGCCAGAACGAACGCGGCATACAGGTCATGGATCAGTGGGCGGGCAACACGGCCGCAGCCCGAACGATACCCTGGACCAATCCCAGCGGGGTCGCGGCCAACACCGGCACGGCATTCCATGTCGTGCAGTCTTGATTGGCTGAGCAGCACACGCCCCCTCCATGCCAAAGCCGGGTTCTTATCCACTCTCGATCATCTGGGACTGGGCAGATAGGCAGCATCACAGGGTGGTGCCACGTTATTGCTGACATCATCATCTAAAGTGGCCAAGAACCAGAGCGTGGGCCGAAGCCGGCGATGATCTCGCGCCGAGGCGCCGATGATCTCGGGTCAGCACACATAGTCAGGGTCGTGACAACTTCTGGTAAGGCTGGACCAACCCTATAAACGTGCCGTTGTCGGACAGCTTGCTTCGGCAGCATTGCCCATGACGCAGCCACGGGCGATGCTGGACAGGGCGGCGGCGCATTGCTGCCACTGCTGATGCCTCTCATGTCAGGCGTTGGAACGCCTTCTACTCCTTGCTGATCATCGGAGCCTGCCATGCGTATCGCCTCGCTCGCCCTGCTCGGCTTCCTTGCCGCCCTTCCTGCCGCCGCACAGGGCTACTATCAGGCACCACCATACGGCTACGCCGCGCCGCCTGCATACGGCTATGCCCAGCCCGCTCCGGACGCTTGGGCCTCAGCCCGCGAGGGATGGCAACGTGCTAGGCGTGCCGAGGACGTCGCACGCTGGCGTGCGGAGAACGGCGACTACGAGGGCGCTGATCGCGCCCAAAGGTGGGCGGACCGCCATCGCGACCGTGCGCGCCGGGAAGCAGATATCGCCAGGGGTCGGTGGTGACGGCGCCGGGCATCGAGCAGGTTCCAACGCGCGGATGCGACAGATAATTGCGGCTGGTGCCTGGCAAGCCGTGCTCCGTCAGGATCTGCGGTGGAAATACACTTCCCTGGCTCGACCCTGCGATGGTAAGAACCTGCCCAACAACGAACGACGCCCTGGTTAGGTTTGTCTAAAGGCGTGTAGCTCAGTGGCAGAGCGCTGCCATCACATGGCAGAGGTCGGGGGTTCAACTCCTTCCGCGCCTAGTCGTTTGATGAAGAGCGAGTCGATGTGCGCTCGGTGCGTTCTGTTGTTCCTTGGCGCAGCAGGAAGCGACGCTGCCGAAGCAAGCGGTCCGGCAGTGACGCGCGTATGAGGTTGGTCCAGCTCACCAAAGGCTGCCAAGACCCGAATCATAGGCACGAAACGCCCATAATCTCGCGCCGAAGCGCGGATGATCTCGGGTCGCTACACCTAACAGCCGCTAAACGGCAGCCTCCCTCGCCTTGAGGCAGCCAAGCTGGCCAGGCCTGCCCCGAGCAGAAGGAGCGACGCTGGCTCCGGCACGTTGGGTTGGCCGTCAACCACCGTCGCGGTAATCCGGAGGATCGTTCCAGTGCTCACAAAGCCATTGAGGCCGCCCGCGATCGGGGTCGTGTAGCTGAAATCCGTGCTCTCATCCGGACTGCTTGTCGGGATCGCCGTTGGCAACGAGGTCAGGTTGAAGGCGTTGTCGCTGTAGGTGGCGATGCTGAGGCTACCGTTTGCCGCCGTGACTGGGAATGGGAACTCTCCAGAGGGGATGCCAAAGCGGAACTGTAGCGCGCTGTTGGATGCCTCATTAACAATTGCCGTGAGGCCAGTCGCGCTGATTGCCAAGTTGCCGAATGTGGCCTGGTAAGTGGCGGTGGGAAGGTTCCACACCCCTGGAGACGTCGCTGGGATGCCAGCATCATAGAGCACAAAGCCACGTACTGCACTCAGTGGACTTGAGAGTGGGTCGATAACGCCGCTCAGCGGGTCAGACGCGGTGCTTGGGGTGGTGTGATCAGTGCCCACGTAGAGGCGATCGATGTCAACCATGCCGGTGAAATCGAGGCGCACCAGTGGTGCCGCATGGGCACTGCCCATCTTGGCAGCCATCAGGGCAGCTACAGCAACGACAGCCAGCACATGGAACTGCATTGAGGTTTGCTCCTACAACTAAGGAATGAACCTAATGTGTCCTGACATCCTGTAAAGCAGAAACGAGCAAAACCTAAGGCGGTCACAACCTTGGATTGCATTTTAGCAGAAGATTACTCACCCTAAGCCCGGGGCGAAGACCCGCACCAGCGGTGAAATGCCCTGATCCCGTTCGCATCCTGACCCCGTAGCGTCCTCCTGAACGAACAGGAGACGACGCATGGCGCCCAGGCGCTTCCCCCACCCAGCCGCATCCGGGCTGCTTGCCCTGCTCGCCGGCTGCGCCACCACGACCGTCGCGCCCGACGTGGACGCGGCCGGGATGCCCAACGTCGAGGTCGCCCTGCAGCGCAGCCTCGACCGTGTGGACCGCACCATGGGCCAGCTCGGGCAATATGGCAGTACCGGCCCGCTGCGGCCGGCAACGCCGGCCGAGCTGCAGCGCCTGGTGTCGCTGACCTGGAGCGGACCGCTCGACCAGGGCGTGAGGACGCTCGCCGACCGCATCGGCTACCGCTTCGTGGTCACGGCGCCGTCCGCCGCCACCCCGATCCAGGTCGCGGTCAACATGACCGACGTGCCCGTCATCGACGTGCTGCAGGCCTTGGGCGCCGCCGCCGGCACCAGCGCGACCGTGGTGGTCGATCCCGACCGGCACCTGGTGGAGGTGCAGCACCATGTCTGAACCCCTCCGCCTGCGCGCCCTGCTCTGCGCCGCCACGCTGCTGGCTGGCCTGGCGTCCAGTGCCCCGGCCTGGGCGCAAGACACGGATGCCACCCTGCTCAACTCGCCGATCCCGCCCGAACCCGGCACGGCCACGGTGGACGCGGCGTCCCGCGTTCTGGCCAACCCGCTCAACCAGCCGGTCACAGGCGCGGCCATCTCCCCCACCATCGTCGGCGGCGAGCGCCCGTTGTCGCTGGAGTCGCTGCAAGCCGCCCGGCCCGGCGTCAACCCGTCCGGCGGGCTGAGCGGCGCCCGCGGCGAGGCGCTGCACGAGGCGGCCCTGTCCTACGGCGCCCGCGCCGAGATCGCCGCCGCCGCCCGCCAGGCGGCCGACGCCGTGCAGGCCGGCACGC
>CAXTDP010000168.1:0-9470 GCA_964242295.1 uncultured Acetobacteraceae bacterium
GAACGGGCGCGGCGGGATGCCGAGCTTCCGTGCGCAACTGGACGACGGGCAGCTCGCCGCGGTCGCGTCCTATGTGCGCTCCGCTTGGGGCAACGAGGCCGGTGCAGTCCCGCCGGAGGCGTTCGCCAGCGTTCGCGCGGCAGGGGTTGCCGCGCCTGCCGAGGACCGCGGCTTGCAGGCCCATTGACTCAGGGGGGGAACTCGGTCCGTCACAAGCAGCCATGGCGGCGCTTCTCGGTCGGAGTGCGCTTGCGACGGTGAAAGCGATGATCGTATGCTTGCCGGCCTTTCCCATCGTGTAAGCATCCAGGAGCCTGCAATCCACAGTGCCAGCTTTGCCAAGCCCGGCATGCGCCGGTTGAGGACGGCATCTCCCGCCGGGTCCGCCGGCCTCGGCATTCTGGGCCGGGCGGTCGTCGGCGCGTTGATCGCCTGTGGTGCTTCGCTGATCGTGGTCCCGCTGCTGGTCACCTTGTATGTCAGCGTGTTCCGCGAGCAGATCGTCATCTTCCCGCCGCGGAGCTACACGCTGGACTGGTACGGGCAAATCCTGCCGCAGTTTGGCGGCGCCCTGCGCACCAGCTTCGTGCTGGCGTTGGCGGCCACGGCGCTGTCGCTGCTGGTGGGGGTGCCGGCCGGCATCGGGCTTTCGCGCCACCGGTTCGCTGGCCGGCGCGCGGTCGGCCTGCTGCTGCTGGCGCCGCTGACCGTTCCGGCCATCGCGATCGGGCTTGGCATCTACGTTTGCGCCGTGATGGTGGAGGAGATCACCGGCGTGGCCATCACCGGCGCGATCGGGCTGCTGATCATGGCCCATCTGATGATCACCGTGCCGTGGGTGGTACGTTTGTGCGTCGCCAGCCTGGTCAACCTCGATCCGGCGGCCGAGGAAGCTGCGGCAAGCCTGGGCGCACGGCCGTTGCGGGTACTTTGGCGGGTGACCTTGCCCGGCATGCGCGACGGCATCCTCGCCGCCGCCCTGTTCGCCTTCATCATCTCGTTCGAAAGCCTTGAGATGACGATGTTCCTGATCGCGCCCGGGATGACGACGCTGCCGATCGCGATGCTGCAATATCTCGAATACCACGTCGATCCGCTCGTCGCTGCCGCGGCAGTGGCGCAGATGGCGGTGGTGGGTCTCGTGCTGCTGGTCCTGGAGCGGCTCGTCCGTCCCGCGACGGTGCTGCGATGAACGGGGCGTCTGCGCGCGGGCGGCGTGGATATTGCAGGAGCCGTACGTCTATCTGGCTGAACATCCCTCTAGAGGTGCGTGCGATGCATGACAGAGCGAACGGAGCGGGCTGGCGACGCCGGCACGTCCTCGCGGCGACCCTCGGACTGGCGGCGCCGGCGATCGTTGGGCGGGCGCAGGCCGCTTCGGGCGGGCAGGTGGTGGTGGGCACCTGGGGCGGCGACTATGCCCATCTGCTGCACGACAACGTTGATGTGCCGCTAATCCAGCCACAAGGCATCGAGGTGGTGCAGGACATCGGCGACGAAGCCCCCCGCGTCGCCAAGATGTATGCCCAGCGCCGCCTGGTGAACGGCGCGCTCGACATCAGCTGCAACCAGGCGCCGGTGGCCTATAAGGTTGCAGATTCGGGGCTGCTGGAACCGCTGGACGAGACCAAGGTGCCGAACCTGGCGCACATGCGCAGCAACCTGCGCACGCGGTTCTACGCACCGCATATCTTCAGTGAGCTGGTGTTCATCTACAACCCGGCCCGGGTGAGCGATCCGCCGACCACCTTCCGCGACCTGCTGGACGCGAAGTATAACGGCAGGATCGGGTTTCCGAGCCCAAGCTACCTGTATGTCATGATGGCCGCATCGCTGGCCGAAACCGGTGGCGTGACCGACTTCGAGAAGGTCAAGCCGGTCATGGAGCAGCTCTACCACAACGGGCTCAAGCTGTTTGCCGAGACCGACCCGCTTGCCGCCGCGATCTCCTCCGGGGAGATTGATATCGGCCTGATATGGCAGGCGCGGGTGAGCATGTGGCAGAACGCCGGCGTGCCGGTGAAGGCGATCTTCCCGACCGAGGGATGCGTGCTCTATGTGTCCGGCATGTCAGTGCCGAAGAATGCGCCGAACAAGGCCAACGCCTTCAAATACCTGAACGCGATGCTCGATCCGTCGGCCCAGCAGGCGTTTGCCGCACGGATGGGCTATCTTGCAACCGTTGACAACGCGCCGCTGAGCGGCAAAACCGCCGAGCAGCTCAAGCTCCCGGACCCGCCGCCGAAGATGGTGACGCCGGACTACGAGTATACCAACCGTATCCAGAACGATTATAACGAGTGGTGGGCCAAGCTGACCGCGAAAAGCTGATCCTGGCTCAGGTGGCAATGGCGGCCAGGCCAGCGTGGAGGCGGCGGCCCGGGCTGTCCGCTGCCATGCTGCTCGGCCCGGCGACTGCGGTCGTGGTGGCGATGCTGGTCGCGCCGATGCTGCTGATCGGCCGCTACAGCCTGAACCGATACGACGCGACCGAACTGATGATCGACGCGCTCACGCCCGCGAACTATCTCCGGTTTGTCGGCGATGCGTTCTACGTCGGCGTGCTGCGAACCACGGTCGGCATTGCCGCCGGGTCAACGGCGCTGTGCCTGCTGTTCGGGGTGCCCATCGCCTACCGCCTGGCGCGGATGCAGGGGCGCTGGAAGTCAACCCTGACCTTGTTGGTCGTGCTGCCGCTGTTCATCGGCAGCACCGTGCGCTGCGTCGGCTGGCTGATCCTGTTCGCGCATGGCGGTCTGATCGGGATGGCGGCGGCGGCGGTCATCCCCGGCACGGACGTGCAGTTGATGTTCACGCGCACCGCGGTGATCGTCGGCATCGTGTCGTTCAACCTGCCCTACGTGATTCTGACGCTGCAGAGCGTGTTCGAGGGCATTGACACGCGGCTGGTGGAGGCCGCCTGCAGTCTCGGGGCGCCGCCTGGCCGCGCGTTCTGGCGGGTCGTCTGGCCGCTCGCGCTGCCGGGCACCGCGATCGCCGGCGTGCTGTGCTTCATCCTGGCAATGAACGCCTTCGCCACTCCGGTGCTGCTCGGCGGCCCCACGTTCCAGATGATGGCGCCGCTGCTGTTCCACGAGTTCGCCGACAACAACAACTGGCCGTTCGCCAGCGCGATGGCGCTGCTGCTGATGGCCACCACGCTGATTCTGACTGCGGCCTCCAACCTGTTCATCCCGCGGCGCTACCGCACGGACTGAGCGGTCCTCGATACCATGACCTGTGGAGTGTAGTTGCATGGGCGAAAGCCATCTCGAACGCCTGGCCGCGTTGCGTCGCGAACTGGCCCACCGCGGGTTGGCCGGCTTCCTGGTGCCGCACGAGGACGCGTATCTCGGCGAATACACCCGCCCGGACGATGCACGGCTGGAATGGCTGACCGGGTTCGATGGTTCGGCCGGGATCGCCGTCGTTCTGCAGGACCGGGCCGCCGTGCTCAGCGATGCGCGCTACCCACTGCAGATACGCCGCCAGGCCCCGGACGCGTTCGACGTGCACGACCTGCTGGACCTGCACTGGAGCGATTATCTCCTGCGTCATGTGGCGCCGGGTGAGCGCATCGGCTTCGACGCAAGGCTGCATTCGGTGCGGTCGGCGCAGAGGCTGACAGAGGCGGCACAGCGGGGAGGCTTCGCGGCGGTGCCACTTCCCGGCAACCCGATTGATACGCTTTGGACCGAACGGCCGCACACGCCTCCCCACGCGGTGGTGCCGCATCTGCTCGAATTTGCCGGTGAGTCCGCATCGGCCAAGCGGCGCCGCCTGGCCGATGCATTCGGCGGCCGGTCGGCGTTGGTCGTTTCGGCCTACGACTCGGTCGCATGGCTGCTCAACCTGCGTGGCGACGACGTGCCGCAGATCCCGGTGCCGTTGTGCCGCGCGGTCCTGCACGCCTCTGGTGACGCCGAACTGTTCATCGATCCCGCCGCGGTGACCGCAGAGCTCGTGGAGCATCTTGGACCCGGTGTAGCCGTATATCCGGCCGAGGCGCTCGACGGGCGTCTCGGACGGCTCGGCGGCGACGTGCTGCTCGACCCGGATCTGACCCCGGTCTGGATCGACACCCGTCTGCGGCAGGCCAGCGCATCCGTCGTATACGCGGCGGACCCGTGCCTGCTCGCCAAGGCAGTGAAGAACGAGACCGAGATCCAGGGTTTTCGCAACGCGCATCGCCGTGACGGCGCCGCCTTCACCAGCCTGCTGTTCTGGATCGAGCAGACCGCACCGGGCGGTGGCGTGGACGAGATCGCCGCTGCCCGCAAGCTCGACGAACTGCGCGGGCGGCAGAACCTTTATCGCGGCCAGTCCTTCAAGACCGTGTCCGCCGTGGGTCCCAACGCCGCGCATCCGCACTACAACCCGGTGCCGGAGACCAACCTGCCGCTCAGTCCCGGCCAGGTCTTCCTGATCGACTCCGGCGCACAGTTTGTGGACGGCACGACCGACATGACGCGCACCGTGCCGATTGGACCTCCGCAGCCCGAGCACGTCCGATCCTACACGCTGGTGGTCAAGGCGCATCTCGGCCACACGATGCTGCGCTTCCCCGCGGGCATCGGGGCGATGCACATCGACGCGGTGGCGCGGCAGCATCTGTGGCAGGCCGGTTGGGACTACGGCCATGGCACCGCCCACCTGGTCGGCTCCTACCTCCGGGTGCATGAGGGTCCGCTCTACATGCACTGGGCACGGGGCAACATGATCCCGGTGCTGCCGGGGATGCTGCTGGCGGACGAGCCAGCGCACTACCGGGCCGGCCGTTACGGCGTTCGCGTCGAGAACATCCTGCTGGTGACGCCGCCTGCGACGCCGGAGGACGGCGACCTGCCGATGGCCGGGTTCGAGACGATCTCGCTGGCGCCGATCGACAGGCGGCTGCTCGACCTCGACCTGTTGAGCCGGGAGGAGATTGCCTGGATCGACGCGTATCACGCCCGTGTCGCCCGTGAGCTCGCCGGGCTTGTCGAACCCGACGTGGCGGCGTGGTTGCTGTCAGTGACCCGGCCGCTGGCCGCCCCCGCACGCGTGGCCGACGCGCTGGATCATTTGACGCCGGTGATGGCGTCCCAGTCGACAGCGGTCTGATACGCATACCCGACCCGCAACAACACGGGATCGTCCAGGAACCTGCCCACCAACTGCAGACTGATCGGCAAGCCGTTCACCTTGCCGCACGGCACCGCCAGCGCCGGGTGGCCGGTATAGTTGGTCGGCTTGGTGTTGTGCGCGGTCGAGGTCAGCATCCAGTTCCGGCGCAGGTTGGCGTCGATCGCCGCGGCCGGGTCGGCTGGGGTGTCTTCCACAGGCGGTGCGACCGTGCGGACGGTCGGCAAGGCGAGCACGTCCACCTGCGCCAGCGCCCGGTCGAATGCGGCGATGTAGCCGGGCCGCACGTTGTGGGCCTTGGCATAGACGCCGCCGTGGTAGTTGCGCCGCGACAACTCGGCCACCAGGTGGTTCAGCTTGGTCCGCGGCTGCATCATGTCGCCGTGCGAGCGCCACATCCGGTCAACGGCCGTGATGACGGAGGCCGGGTAGTAGGTCCGGGCGCCGATCCCGAAGAACCCGGTGTCGTGGATCGCCCGCGCGCCCTCCAGCACCAGTGCGGCATAGACACGGTCCACCTGCCCGTGCTCCGGGATGGAGATGCGCGTTACCTCCGCGCCCAGCCGCTCCAGCACGGCCACGGCCTCCAGCACGCCCGTCGCGACGCCGGGTTCGATAGGCTCGGCAAACCCTTCCTCGAGGATGCCGATCCGCAGCCCCTTCACGCCACCGTCGAGGTGAGACAGGGCATCCATGCGCTCCGGGATGTCACGGGTCTGACGGGGATCGTAGCCGTCCGGGCCGGCCACCGCCTGCAACGCCGCCGCCACGTCCGGCACGTTGCGCGCCATCGGGCCGACATGGTCCACGCTGGGCTCGGCCGCGAAGCCGACCGCGAAATGCGACACGAGGCCGAAGGTCGGCTTCAGCCCGACCACGCCGCAATAGGCCGCGGGCAGCCGGATGGACCCGCCCTGGTCGCCGCCGAACGAGATGTCCACCTCGCCGGCCGCCAGCGCCGCGCCGGAGCCGGAGGACGATCCACCCGTCATGCGGCCGGTGTCGTGCGGGTTCAGCGGCTTGCCGTAGTCGCCCATGAACCCGTTCATCATGTGCTTGCCGACCACCCGGCCGCCGGCCTCCAGTACGCGGGCGACAACGGTCGCGTCCACGTCCGGGACGAAGCCCTCCATCGCCTGGGAGGTGAACACCTGCGGGATGCCAGCCACGCTGATGTGGTCCTTGAAGCTGACCGTCTTGCCCGCCAGCAGCCCGGATGCCTTGCCGCCGAACGAGCACTTCCATAGCCAGGCCTGGAACGGGTCCTCGTTCAGGGATGGCCGGTGGCCGGGCGCACGCTCCGGAAACAGGCGCGGCGGCGCCTGCTCCTCCGTGCGGGACTGCACGAACAGGTCCAACTCGCGCATCATGTCGTGCACGAACGGCACATACATTTCCGCCTCGGCCGGGTTGAGGCGAAGGCCCATCTGGTGCGCCAACTCGACGAGCTGGGCCGCGTCCGGGTGGGCGTACATTACCGGCTGGCCTTCGCGGGATACGCGGGATCGAGCCGGAATCCGGCGAGCGACTCCTGTGAATATGGCCGTTCCGTCCGCAACGCGGCGGCCGACGCCTCCATCTCGGCCACCATCGCCTCCAGCTTCGGCACCTCGTCCGGCGGCAGGCGGAGGCCGAGCGCCGCCATGCGTTCCACGAACTCCATCGCTTTCTCCTACTGTGCCGCTACCTGGGCCGCTGGGGTGAGGTGCGGCGTCACCTCCGGCCTAGTGGATCGGGTGCCCATTGCCCGCTCCACCGTGTCCCCCGCCCGCAGCACGATGTGGTCCTCGAACGGCCGGCCGACGATCTGCAACGACAGCGGCAGGCCGGACGACGAGAAGCCGTTGCAAACGGACATCGCCGGGCTGCCGGTCAGGTTGAACGCGCGGCTGAAGAACGCCTGCTTGTCCGGCATCATGCTGTCCTCGCCGATCGGCTGGGCGGGCCAGCGTGCCATCGGCATCACCAGGACGTCCACGTCCCGCATGGTGTCCGCCAGTTCGGCCACCAGCCGGGTGCGTTCGCGGTTGGCGTTCACGTAGTCCTCGGCCGCGACGAACGCGCCTGCCATCAGGCGGCGGCGCCCGTAGGCGCCATACAGCTCCGGCGTTTTGCGCAGCCATTTCTGGTGGATGGCGAAGCTCTCCGACCGCGAGATGAGTCCGGCAGGCCCGCCATAGGCGGCGAACGGCGCGATGCGCACGTCGCGCAGCATCGCCCCGGCCCCGGCCAGTTCCTTTAGCGCATCCTCGAACGCCGCCACCGTCTCTGGTTCGGCCTGCATCTCCTCCTCGTGGAAGTGGCGCACGACGCCAACGCGCAGTCCGGCCACGGAGGGGCCGACCGCGCCGCCGAAGTCAGGCGGTGGAACGGTGGCGCTGGCCGGGTCGAGCGGGTCGTGGGCCGCCAGCACGCCCATCATCAGCGCGCAGTCCTCGCTGGTCCAGCACATCGGCCCGGCGTGGTCGAGCGAGAAGGACAGCGGCAGCACGCCGCGGCGGCTGACCAGGCCGTAGGTCGGCTTGATCCCGGCCAGGCCGCACCAGGCGGACGGACCGCGGATGGAGCCGCCCGTGTCCGACCCCATCGCGCCCAAGGCCATCCCTGATGCCACCGCCGCACCCGACCCCGAGGACGACCCGGCGGTGTCGCGCGACAGGTCCCACGGGTTGCGCGCCGGCGGCCAGGGCAGGTCGAACGACGTGCCGCCGATCGCGAACTCCCAGGTGGCGAGCTTGCCCAGCACGACCGCGCCGGCCTCGCGCAGCAGCCGGACCGTGGTCGCATCCTCGGCCGGAACATGGTCGCGGAACAGGGCGGAGTGGCCGGTCGTCCTGATGCCGGCGGTGTTGTAGATGTCCTTCAACCCAATAGGAATACCGTGCAGCGGGCCGCGGTATGTGCCCGAGGCGATCTCCGCCTCCGCCGCATGCGCCTCCGCCATCGCCTGGTCCGCCAGCACCAGGATGTAGGCGTTTACCGCGCCGTCGATGGCAGCGATCCGGTCAAGCACGGCGCGGGTCAGCTCCACCGGGGACAGCGTCCGCGCACGGATGCGGGCGCCGGCCTCGGCGATCGTCAGGTAGTGCAGTTCGGTCATGGCATCACCTTCATCAGAACGGACTCCACCGACAGGGTCAGTGCGGATCCGGCAGCGCGGGGCGGCAGGCGCGACACGAGTTCCGCGATCCGATCAGCCGCAGGAAGCGCCTTGCGCATGACCGTCTTTTGGGTATCGGTATTCTGGGCATCGGTGAACGCGATGCCCGTGCGGGCCGCCAGAACGTCGAACTTATCCAGGGTCAGCGGTGGCATGAGGGCTCCTTGGACCTGTCAGGCGTGGATCGGCTGCGGCGCCTCGGCGAGCAGCACGCAGCGGGCCATGGCGCCGGGCGCACGCACCACCACGGGCGGCTCCTGCTCGCAGGCGGCATGGGCGTGGCGGCAGCGCGGCCGAAAGGCGCAGCCGGGCGGGATGGCGTTGAGGCTGGGCGGATTGCCGGGAATGGTGACGAGCTCCCGGCCACGCAGGCCGCCATGGACGGTCGAAGCCATCAAGCCCTGGGTGTAGGGGTGTTGCGGGTTGCGCATCACTTCGCGCGCGGTGCCGGTCTCGACGAAACGGCCGCCGTACATGACGGCGACCTGGTCGGCGATCTCCGCCGCCACGCCCACGTCGTGGGTGACGAACACGACCGCCATGCCGAGTTCCTCCTGCAATTGGCGCAGCAGCAGCAGGATCTGGATCTGCACGGTGACGTCCAGCGCGGTCGTCGGCTCGTCTGCGAGCAGCACGGCCGGGTTGCAGGCCAGCGCAAGGGCGATCATCGCCCGCTGCCGCATGCCGCCCGACAGCTCGTGCGGATGGTTCTTCAGGCGGCGCGCGGCGGACGGGATGCGCACGCGCTCCAGCAGTTCCCGTGCCCGGGCGGTGGCCGCGCCGTAGCTGATGCCCTCGTGCTGCACCACCGTTTCGGCGATCTGGCGGCCGATCGTGTATACCGGGTCGAGCGCGGTCATGGGTTCCTGGAACACCATCGACAGGCCACGCCCACGGAAATCGTCGAGCTCACGCGGTGGCAGGCGAAGCACGTCGGTGCCGGCCACGCTGACCCGGCCCGCGATGTGCGCGTAGGGGGGCAGCAGCCGCATGAGCGCCTTCAGGCAGACGCTCTTGCCGGACCCGGACTCGCCGAGCACCGTCAACACCTCGCCCCGGCGCAGCGAGAAGTCGACCCCGTTGACCGCGGCCAGGTCGCCGTCGCGGCGGCGGAAGGTGACGGTCAGGCCGGCGACCTCGATGACGGGCGCCCCCGGTGCGGCGGCGTCAAGCATCGGCCGCCTCC
>CAXTDP010000169.1:0-9443 GCA_964242295.1 uncultured Acetobacteraceae bacterium
CGGCGTTGATCGCCGCCGCATGCCCGACCACGGCCACGAGGTCGCGCTGCCCGCGGGCCTTCACCCGCAGCACGCAAAAGCCGTTCTCGGCGTTGTGGTAGGTCACGCGCTCGACCAGGCCGGACAGCGTTTCGGCTGGCGCTGTCGTCGCGTTGCTGGCTGGCCGGCCCAGACCTATGGTCCCTTGCTCGTCATGGAAGGAGAGTAGGGCGGTCGCTGCGGGCTTCCAACTGCGGCATGAGCTGGATGCCAGGCCGCGTCAGTGGCGCACCATGGCGTATCAGTCGAGGTCATGGCGTCGCCGGGGCGTCCAGCCCATCAACGCCCCATGCGCGGGCACCGTGCCACGACCGAGAACATGTTGAGCGGCACGTCCTACACCGTCATATGCCGTTCGATCTGCGCCGCCGCGCCCGCGTCCGCGGCTCCGCCCCGTTCCACCACCACCCCCGACGTCAGCACGGCAAAGCGGTCGGCAACGGCCAGCGCAAAGGCGACGTTCTGCTCCACCAGCAGCATCGCCGTCCCATGCGCCTGCCGCTCCGCCGCCAGCACGCCGGCCAGGCGGTCCACCACGGAGGGCTGCAAGCCCTCAGAAATCTCGTCCAGCAGCATCAGCCGGGGCCGCCCCAAGATGGCGCGGGAGATCAGCAGCATCTTCTGCTCCCCGCCTGACAGGGTGCCGGCCTTCTGGCCGAGGCGGCGCAGCAGCACGGGGAAGTGCGGCTCGATCAGCGGCAGGCGCTCACGGAACAGCCGGTCGTGCGGGACGCCCAGGCGCAGGTTCTCCCCCACCGTCATGTCGGCGAACAGCGCCTGCTCCTGCGCGACGTAGCAAACCTGCCGCTGGGCGACGCGGTAGGGCGGGGTCCCGGCCAAGGGCTGGCCGTCCAGGAACACGCCCCCGGTCCGCGGCGAAACGAAGCCAGCTACGGTGCGCAGCAGCGTGGTCTTGCCAACGCCGTTCCGTCCAAGCAGCGCCACGATCTCGCCCGCCCCCACCTCCAGCGACACGTCGCGCAGCACCATCGTGCCGCCATACCCGGCAGTGACGCCCGCCACACGCAGCAGGTTAGGCATGGGCTGCCCCAGCATAGATGGTCCGCACGGTCTCGGACTGCACCGCTTCCTCCACGCCGCCATCCAGCACGATGCTGCCCTGGTGCAGCACGATCACCCGTGACGAGATGCGGCGCACGAAGTCCAGGTCATGCTCCACCAGCACGATGCACAGGCGGTGCCGGTGCGACAGGTCGGCCAGCAGCGTGCCGATGCGCTGCCGCTCCGGCGCCGTCAGCCCGGCCGTCGGCTCGTCCAGCAGCAGCAGTGCCGGCTCAAGCGCCAGCACCATCGCCAGTTCAAGCGACTGCTTCTCGCCATGGGACAAGTGCCGGGTTTCGACGGACAGCCGGTCCGCCAGCCCGGTCGCATGCACCACCTCCAGCGCGGAGGCAGGCAGGGCGATGGTGGGCGTGCGTCGGACCAGGGACGGCCGGGCGATGCGGCTTCGGGCGACCAGCAGGCAATCGGCGACCGTCATCGTCTCGAACACCGATGCCGTTTGGAACTTGCGGCCGACGCCCAGCGCGGTGCAGCGGTGCGGCGGCATCCGCCCGATGCTGTGCCCGCCCACCTGGACTCCGCCCGCGCTGCGCTCCCGCCCATCGGCAATGCACCGCATGAGCGTCGTCTTGCCGGCGCCGTTCGGGCCGATCAGGCTGACCAGGTCACCGGCCCTCGCGATGAACGACACGTCCTGCAGCACTTGCAGGCTGCCAAAATGCTTGCCCAGCGCCTCCACCTGCAGCACCAGGCCCTCGCCATGCCGGACGCTGGGCGGCGCTTCCACCAGGCGGGGGGCCGGAGGCGCACGGCGCAGCCGGTGTAGTGGGAGCAGAGACAGCAGGCCGCCGGGCAACGCCACGATGACCACCACGAACACCAGCCCAACGATCAACGCCCAAAGAAAGGGGAAGGCACCGTTCAGGTAGTTGCTGATGGCGTCAATCGAGACGGCCCCGAGGATCGGCCCGGCCAGCGTCGCCCGTCCGCCCAGCGCGGTGTAGATCACCAGCTCGGTCCCGGATACGAAGTTGCCCAGCTCCGGCGCCACCACGGCCGTAGCGCCGGCATAAACCCAGCCTGCCGCCGCACACACCAGCGCGCAGGCGACGAACAGCGACACCTTCAGCCGGGCCGTGGGGATGCCGAGATACTGGCATCGCACCTCGTTCTCCCGCATGGCGACCAGGACGCGGCCGAAGTCGCTGCGGACCACGGTCGCCGCCAGCGCGGTCACTGCGACCAGCAGCAGCACGGCGCCGCGGAACCAGCTCTCGGTGTCCAGGTCCGGCACGTCGAAGCCGGACAGGCCGCTGCTCGACCCCGTGACGTTGCCGCCAGCGAAGATGAGCTGGACGAAGACAATGGGGAACACGAGGGTGATGGTCGAGACATACAGCGGCGACGCGCCGTATGAGAACGCCAGCCAGCCCACCAGCAGCGCCGCCACCCCGGCCACCCCCAACCCGAGCAGCAGTGCCAGCAGCCCGGTGCCGGGGTTGAAGCCGATCCTGGACGACACAAGCGCCAGCGCATAGGCGCCGATGGCCAGGAACGCCGCCTGGGCAAAGCTCAGGATGCCGGTGTAGCCCCACAATAGGTCCACCGTGACCGCCGCGACGGCCAGCAGCAGGGAGCGGGTCAGCACGTTGACGCTGTAGGTGTCGAGCACGAGCGGCGCGGCCAGCACAGCCGCCGTCCCAGCCAGCGTGAGCGCCGCGGGGAGCCAGCGCCACGCCGGGCGAGGCTCCATCCCGTCTGCGTCACGCACGGGCGAAGCCAGTCGGCCGGATGCGCAGGATGATGGCGGCCAGGATGGCGATGGTCATGCCGCCGAGCACGGCGTTGAGATAGGTAGAAACCAGGACCTGCGCCGCCCCCAGCACGACGGCCGCCGCCGCCATGCTGACCAGCGACGACCCGGACAGCAGCACCAGCATGAAGGCCGCCACCAGCCAGGGAACCCCCATATTGGGGTCAACGCTCGACAGCGGCACGACCAGCGCCCCAGCCAGCGAAGCGAGCGCCGACCCCAGGCTGAAGCTGGCGAACCGCACCCGCGCGCTGTTCACGCCCAGCGACTGCGCCAGGTTCTCGTTGGCGATCACCGCGCGGGTCACCAGGCCGAGCCGGGTGCCGTGCAGCACCAGCGCGATCAGCCCTCCAAGTCCCGCGGCAATCAGCACCAGCAGCAGCCGGTATTGGGAATACGTCTCGCCCAGCACCGTCGCGGCGCCCGAGAGCGGGCTTTGCGCAAACTGCACCTGGCGCCCGAACACCAGGGTGATGACCTGGCCGATGACGATGCCCAGCCCCCAGGTCGCCAGGATCGCATCCAGCGGCCGGCGATACAGCGGCCGCAGCACCGCCCACTCTATCGCCGCCCCGGCCAACATCCCAGCCAGGGCCGCCGCCGGCAGGCTGAGCCAAGGATTGGCGCCGGCCTGCGTGACCAGTAGCGCGGCATAGCCGCCCACCGTCAGCATGGCGCCATGGGCAAACGATATAATGCCCATGACGCCAAACACGATCAGCAGGCCGAGCGCTACGGCGTAGAGGATCGCCGCCGTGGTCACGATGTCCAGCAGCAGGTTCATGCCGCGGCTTGCCCGGACCGGCCTACTTCAGGTTCGGGCACTGTTCCCCCGGGTCCACGTCCTTCGCCGTCTGCAGGATCTTCACGCTGCCATCCGCCTCGACCTGACCGAGATACATCGTGAGCGCCGCGTGACGCTCCCGGTTCATCTGGTTGCGGCCACGCGGCCCGTCGAACGTCACCTCGGCCAGCGCCTTGACGACGCCGTCCGCCCCGGTCCCGCCTGCCTTCTCAACCGCCGCCTTATACAGGTAGATCGCCTCGTACTGCGGCACCGACAGGTCGTTGGGCGTCAGCAGCGCGCTGCCGAACTTCGCCCGCATGGCGTCCAGGAAGGTCTTGTTGGCCGGGGTATCCACGCTGGTGTAATACGACCCCGAGATGTAGATGCCGGTCGCGTCCTGGCCCATCGTCTTTGCCGTACCCTCGTCCACGCCAAGGTTGCCGACCAGCGCGGTGATACCCGCGGCCTTATACTGCTTGGTCAGCGTCACGTTCGGCACGCCGCCGGCCGTGGACAGGATCAGCGCGTCGGGGTTTGCGGCACGCACCTTGCTGATGATCGCCGTCCAGTCCCCGGCGTCCATCGGCTGATACTCGTCGCCGACCACCTTGCCGCCTTTGGACTCGATGTAGGTCTTGGCATAGGCAAGCATACCGCGGCCAAAGGCGTAGTCGCTGCCGATCAGGAAGAACGTCTTGGCGCCCTTGTCCTTCAGGAAGAAATCAATGACCGGCGCCTCCTGCTGCTCCGGCACCCAGGCGTTGGAGTACATGTAGCGGTTGCAGGAATGCCCCTCGTACGACGAGGTGTAGATGAACGGCGTCTTGCCCCGGGTCACGATCGGCAGCCCGGCGTTGCGGGCGGCGCTGGTCTCCATCGAGATCAGCACATCCACCTTCTTCTGGAACACCAGGCTGTCGAACGCCCGCTGCGCGCCCGCCGCGCCGCTGCCGTCATCGGCGACCTCTAGCGCCAGCGGACGGCCCATCACGCCGCCCTTCGCATTGATCTCGGCCACGGCAAGCTCGGACGCCTGCACGACGGATGGCGCCACGACGCTGTTGGCGCCGCTCAGCCCGATCGGGATGCCGATGCGGATCGGCGCGGGGGACTGCGCCAGGGCAGGTCCCGCAAGCAGCAGCAGGGCGGCGGCAACACTGGTCTTACGCATGGTCATTCTCCAGATTTTCAAAGGTAGGACTTGGCGAGCAGCATGTGGACGCCCTTGTTGCCGTCCACCGTCTGCGTCACCCGCAGATCGCCGATCAGCGAGCACAGCATGTACGCCTGGTTGCGCGACAGGTTGGTGCGCCGGCAGACATGCTTGACCATCTCCCGCACCGCTTGCTTGGCGGCGTCGTCCAGGTCCTCGTCCAGACCGATGGACATCAGGTGGGTGGCGGTCTCGGCGAACGGGAAGTCCACCGGCATGTCCTGGCGGACCGTCAGGCGGAAGGTGCCGGACAGCCCGGTTTCCAGCGCGGTGATGCACACCTCGCCGTCGCCCTGCACGCCATGGCCGTCCCCGGCCATGAACAGCGCGCCCTCGTTGAACACCGGCAGATACAGCGTCGTGCCGGGCTTCAGTTCCTTGTTGTCCATATTGCCGCCGAAGGCGCGCGGCACCGGCGAGCCGCAGCGGCCCCACGCCTTGGGCGGTGCCACGCCGATGATGCCGAAGAACGGGTCCAGCGGCAGCTCGGTCCCCCAGGGCAGGGTGCAGACGTTGCGGGCGCGGTCTATCGCGGGGTGGATGGTCTCATATTCCGTGAACTCCTCCGGCAGCGTCCCGAGCAGCGGCAGGATGGCGACGAAGCCCCAGTCCATCGTCGGCGCGGCCTCCAGGATGTCCACCTGCAGAGTATCGCCGGGCTGCGCGCCGCGGACATACACCGGGCCGGTGATGAAGTGCGGCCCGGCTCCGGCCGGCAGGGTGTTCAGTGCCGCCAGGTAGTCGGCGGGAACGCGCGACGCCTCGGGCAGGCTCTCCTTGCCGCCGGCCGGGAAGGAATACAGCTTCACGGTGTCGCCGGAGTCCACCTCCAGCACCGGCGGGCTGGTGGCGTCCAGGTAGCCGAGGACCATCTTATCGGGTGTCGCCGGGATTTCGTGGTGGGTCGGCATGGGCTGTTTCTCCGTCAAATCGAAAGGTATCGGCTGATGTTGTCCCGATCCATGTCCGCCCCGGCGCCCTGCGCCGCGACGGCGCCGCGTTCCAGCACGACGTAGCGGTCGGCCAGGCTGCGGGCGAAATCGTAGTACTGCTCGACCAGCAGGATCGCGATGCGGCCCTTGAGCGAGGCGACCGCCGCCTCGATCGCGCTGACGATGTTGGGCTGCACGCCCTCCGTCGGCTCGTCCAGCACCAGCAGGCTCGGCCGGCCCATCAGGGCACGGCCGATGGCGAGCTGCTGCTGCTGGCCGCCGGACAGGTCGCCGCCGCGCCGTCGCCACATCGTCCGCAGCACGGGGAACAGCGCGCACACCTCGTCCAGCACCGCGCCGTCGCGCACGCCCTGCGCTTTGGCGGCCACTTGCAGGTTCTCCCCGACCGACAGCCCGGGAAAGATGTCCCGCCCCTGCGGCACATAGCCGATCCCCCCGCGCGCCCGGCGGTGCGACGGCCAGGCGCTGAAATCCTGCCCGCCCAGCAGCATGCGTCCGCCACTCGGGTCCAACAGTCCGGCCAGACAGCGCAGCAATGTCGTCTTGCCCGCGCCGTTGCGGCCCAGCAGGGCGACGCACTGGCCGGGCTCGATGGCCAGCGACACGCCGCGCAGGCTCTGCGCGCTGCCGTAATGGTGGTCCAGCTCCTCGATGCTCAGGTATGCGGTCATCGGCCGATATAAACCTCGATCACCCGGGGGTCCCGGCGGGCGTCGGCCATGCTGCCGTCGAACAGCGTCCGGCCCTCGTGCAGGACCGTCACCTGGTCGGCCACCTGCTCGACGAAGTCCATGTCGTGCTCCACCACGACAATGCTGCGCCCGGGGCTGCGCAGCGAGCGGACCAGCTCCGCCGTGCGCTCGGTTTCGCGGTCGCTCAGCCCGGCGACGGGCTCGTCCAGCAGCAGCACCTTCGGGTCTTGGACCAGCACCATGCCGATCTCCAGCCACTGCTTCTCCCCATGCGACAGCACCCCGGCCAGGGCGTCGCGCCGGGCGGTCAGGCCGACCAGCTCCAGCAGGCGGGCGATGGCCGGCTCCTTCCCCGCGCGCGGCGCCGCCAGCTCCCGCAGCAGGGAGCGGCGGTGCAGGCGCAGCGCCAGGTCCAGGTTCTCGTGCACCGTCAGCGCCTCGAACACGCTTGGCTTCTGGAACTTGCGGCCGATGCCGGCCAGGGCGCGGGCGACGTCGGTCATGCCGGCCAGGTCGGTCGTGCCGTCCAGCAGTGCCCGGCCGCTACGAGGCCGCGACTTGCCGGTCAGCACGTCCAGCAGCGTGGTCTTGCCGGCGCCGTTCGGGCCGATGACGCCGCGCACCTCGCCATACCGTGCCGCGAACGTCAGGTCGTTGATCGCCACGAAAGCGCCGAAGGCAACGGTCAGCCCCACAACCTCGACCGCATTGCGCGTCATGGCCGGGCCTGACCGGGCAGGCGCAGGGGCCGCCGGGCCGCCATGCCGGTCATCCAGCCGCGGGACCGGTTGCGGGCGTCCAGCAGCCCATTCGGCAGCGCCAGCACCACGCCCAGCACCAGCAGGCTGAGCACGAAGGGCCACAACTCCGGCGCCGCGCCCGCCAGCCAGAACTTCAGCAGGTTGACCAGCACCGCCCCCAGGATGGCGCCCACCAGGCCGCCCCGTCCACCGATGGCGACCCAGACCGCGACCTCCAGCGACAAGGCGGGGTCCAGCAGGCTCGGGTTGATGATGCCGACCTGCGGCACATACAGCGCCCCCGCCACCGCTGTAGCCGAGGCGGACAGGCACCAGGCCGCGAGCTTGATCCACAGCGTCTCGTAACCCAGGAAGCGCAGCCGGGGCTCGTCGTCGCGTATGGCGGTCAGCAGCCGCCCGAACCGGGTGGCCAGCAGCGCCCGTCCGGCCAGCAGCGCCAGCAGCACGGCGCCCGTGGACAGCGTGGCCAGCAGCACGACATAGGCCGGGCTGCCCGCCGCCACCCCCGCCACGCCGCGGAACCCGGTCATCCCGTTGTTGCCACCGAACCCGGTGTTGTTGCGGAACATCAGCAGCATCGCCGTGTAGGTCAGCGCCTGGGTGATGATCGAGAAGTAAACGCCGTTCACCCGCGACCGGAAGGACACATAGCCGAAGCCGAAGGCCACCAGCGCCGGCACCGCAAGCACCGCCGCAACCGTGAGCAGGTGGGAATCGGCGAAAGCCCACCAGGACGGGAACCCGGCCTGCCCCATGAACAGCAGGAAATCGGGCAGCACCCCGGTCTCGGCATAGGCCCGGCGCAGCAGGTGCATCGCCGCGATATAGCCACCCAGCGCGAAGAACAGCCCATGCCCCAGGCTGAGCACG
Source organism: uncultured Acetobacteraceae bacterium (assembly GCA_964242295.1). Taxonomy (GTDB): domain Bacteria; phylum Pseudomonadota; class Alphaproteobacteria; order Acetobacterales; family Acetobacteraceae; genus DASWOJ01. Next base: position 8,152 of record CAXTDP010000169.1, read on the forward strand.
CCGGCAGCACCCCACATCAGGTCCACCGACATCGCCAGCAGCGCGAAGCACATCACCTGACCCGCGGCGTTCACCGCATACACCGGCAGCCCGGCGCCGGGCAGGAGGCCCAGGCCGGACACCGGCAACGCCAGCAGCAGCACTGCAAGCAGGCCGGCGCACAAGCGGGCGTCGAGCCGCATCAACGGCGGCCCCGTGCCGCGATCAGCCCCTCGGGCCGCCACTGGATCAGCAGGATGATCAGCAGCAGCGCAATGACCTTCGCCGCGACGGCGCCATAGAACGGCTCGATCCCGACGTTCACCAGGCCGATGCCCAGCGCGGCCAGCGCCGTGCCCCACAGGCTGCCGACGCCGCCCAGCACCACGACCATGAAGCTGTCTATGACGAAGCCGCTGCCCATCGTCGGGTTCACGTTGTAGATCGGCGACAGCGCCAGGCCACCCAGCCCGGCCAGTCCGGCGCCGAAGCCGAAGGCCAGCATGTCGATCCGCCGGGTCGGCACGCCGACGCAGCCGGCCATGCCGCGGTTCTGCGTCACCGCGCGGATGAACAGGCCGAGGTCGGTGAAGCGCAGCAGCGCCCAAGTCGCGGCAAAGGCGGCGGCGGCAAACAGGATCGCGCCCAGGTGGTTCCAGGTAATCAGGAAGTCGCCCAGCACCCGCTGCCCGCCGGCCAGGTAGGGCGGCGTGCGGAATTGCAGGTTCTGCGTGCCGAACGATACTCGGACCAGGTTGACCAGGAATAGGCTGATGGCCCAGGTCGCCAGCAGCGTCATCAGCGGACGCCGGTAAAGGTGCCGGATCACCGTGGCCTCGATGGCGATGCCGATCAGGCCAGTGCTGGCAAAGACCACCGGGACCGCCAGCACGGGATACCAGTCCACCAGGCCCGGCGCCCAGGCGCGCAACGCTTCCTGGGTGCAGAACGCGGCGTAGGCGCCGATCATGATGAACTCGCCCTGCGCCAGGTTGATGACGCCCATCAGCCCGAAGATGATCGCCAGCCCGACCGAGGCCAGGAACAGCACGCTGCCGGCGCTGACGCCGTTATACAGCAGGGCGAGCGCATCCCCGGCCGCCACCCAGGCGCGCACCCTGGCGATCTCCGCATCCAACGCGCCCCGCACCTGCGGGTCCCCAGCATAGGACGGGTCGGCCCGCAGCCCGGCGAGCTGCGCCGCAACTCCGGACGATGGGTCTGCGCCGAGGCTGCGGATCGCGTCGACGCGCTGCACCGGGTCCGGGGAGCGCAGGCCGGCGACGGCGACGGCTTCCCGCAATGCGTCCCGC
>CAXTDP010000170.1:0-9319 GCA_964242295.1 uncultured Acetobacteraceae bacterium
CGCCACGCCCAGCGCCGCAGCGGCGCCAAGCAGGCCGCGGCGCCCGATGCCCTGCCGCGCCAAGATCGCCAAGTCCTGTCCGAACTGCATCGTCATCATCCCCCTGCGTTGCCGTCGTCGTCCACCACGATACCCGCGTCGGCGTCCCATCCAACAAGCATCGGCTCGCCGGGCCGCGGCGGCGCGCGGCGCCAGGTTGGGACGGCAACCTGCATTCGTCCCAGCCCAGGCACGCCCAGGTCAACCAGCCAGGACTCGCCGAGGTAGCTGCATCCCGTGACCTGCCCGGCAACCTGGTTGGCCATCCCTGCATTGCCGTCCAGCACGGTGAGCTTCTCCGGTCGCAGCGCGATCAGCACGGCATCACCAGGCTTCTGCCCGGTGCCGTCCTGGCGCAGCAGGTGGCGGCCGGAGCTGCCGACATCGGTGCTGCAAGCGCTAGCGCTGTAGGTGCCAGCGCTGTAGGTGCCGGCGCTGTAGGTGAACGTCCCGTGGCCGGCCTGCTCAACACGCCCGGGCCAGAAGTTGCTGCGGCCCAGGAACCCGGCAACGAACCGGCTGGTCGGACGGTCGTACAGCTCGGCCGGTGTGCCGGACTGCACCAGGCGCCCACGGTTGAGGATCGCAACCTCATCAGACAGGCTCAGCGCTTCCCCCTGGTCATGCGTGACGTAGATGAAGGTCAGGCCGACCCGCTGGTGCAGGCTGCGCAGCTCGTCCTGCATGGCAACCCGCAGGTTCTTGTCCAGCGCCGACAACGGCTCATCGAGCAGCAGCAGGTTGGGGCGGAACACCAGCGCGCGGGCCAGCGCCACGCGCTGCTGCTGCCCGCCTGAAAGCTGGCGCGGCAGCCGGGCCGCCATGGAGCCAAGTTGCACCAGGTCGAGCGCATCCCGCACGCGCTCCGCCACCTCTGCCCGGCCTGTCCGGCGCACCCGCAGCGGGAAGGCGACGTTCTCCGCCACGCTGAGGTGAGGGAACAGGGCATAACCCTGGAACACCATGCCGAAATCCCGCCGCTCCGGCGGCAGGTGGTGGATCGGTGCCCCGTCCAGCAGCAGCCGCCCGGCGTCAGGCTGCACGAAACCGGCGATGGTCATGAGCAGCGTCGTCTTGCCGGAGCCGCTGGGGCCGAGCAGGGTCATGAACCGGCCGCGCCCAACACGCAGCGACACTCCGTCCAGCGCCGCCACCGCGCCGTAGCGCTTGGTGAGCCCCTCCGCCTCCAACGCGTGCGGCACGTCCTGCTGCGACATGCCTATAGCCAAGCAAATGCGGGGCCAATGCGTGGCCAATGCGGGGTTGGCGGCAGGGTCACGGTGGTACGCTGCTTGCGTCGCCGTGTCGCCTGCACGGAGGACGCCGCACCTATGCCCCACCCCTTCCATCTCGGCTGGTTCCTGCAAGGCTCCAGCGCCCAGGCCTGGAACGAGCCTTGGACCGGCGGCATCGGCGCGGACTGGCGCGTGCCGGAGCTGTTCATCGACCTGGCCCGTGCCCTGGAACGGGCGTGCTTCGACTACGTGCTGATCGAGGACTCGTCCTACGTCGGCGAAAGCTATGGCAGCTCGCGCGACATCTATTTGCGCAACGCGCTGTCCGTGCCGCGGCAGGACCCTTCGGTGGTCGCCAGCATCCTGACCCAGGCGACGCAGCGGATTGGCATCGTGCCGACCTTCGCCACCTTTGCCTATCCGCCCTACCTGCTGGCGCGGCTGGTGGCCTCCCTGGACCAGGTGTCGTCCGGGCGCATCGGATGGAACATGGTCACGGGCAGCTCCGACGTCGCGGCCCGCAACTTCGGCCTGGACGGCCTGCCGGAGCACGACCTGCGCTATGACATGGCCGACGAGTACATGGACCTCGTCAACCAGCTCTGGGCCTCGTGGGAACCCGGCGCCATCGTGGCAGACGCGGCGACGGGCGTGTTCGCCGACCCGGCGAAGGTGCATGTCATCGACTTCGAGGGGCGGTGGTACAAGTCGCGGGGGCCGTTGAACTCCGGCCCTTGCGTGCAAGGCCGCCCCGTGATCGCGCAGGCCGGCGGCTCGCCGCGCGGGCGGCAGTTCGCGTCCCTGCATGCCGACACCATTGTTGCCGCGGTGAAGGGCGTTGACGCCATGCGGGCCTACCGCGACGACCTGCGCGCCCGCGCCGCCGCGCAGGGCCGCAACCCCGACAGGTGCAAGCTGCTGTTCCTGATTGCCCCCATCATCGGCGAGTCTCAGGAGGACGCCCTGGCGCAGCGTGCCCGCCGGGCCGAGTGGGCGGTGCGGCGCATGGACCAGCGCCTCGCGCATTTCAGCAAGATCACCAACATTGACTTCGCGGCGCTGGACATGGATGCGCCGCTGGGAGAGCTGACCACGAACGGCCACCAGCAGAGCCTGAACGAGTTCCTGCGCAAGGCGGGGCGCCGGACGCTGCGCGAAACGATGGCGGACTACGACAGCACGGTGCAGTCGGTCGAGCTGGTCGGCACGCCTGACGCGGTTGCGAACCAGATGGGGGAGGTGATGCAGGCGGTGGGCGGCGACGGCTTCTTGTTCTCGCTGCCTAATGTCAGCCGGCGCACGGTCGCCGAGGTTGCAGACGGGCTAGTGCCAGCGCTGCAACGGCAGGGGCTGGTGCGCACGGCTTACGCCCACCCGCATTTCCGGGACAACCTCCTGGAATTCTAGATGCTTGGTCCCGGTATGAGGCAGTCCGGGTTGACCTTGGACGGTTTGGCGGTAGCTTCCAGGCATCGCAGATGGCTTAAAAGGGCGTCCGCCATTGAAGTGCCTTGAGGTGCCTTGCAAGGCTTTAGGGCTTGAACGCGCGACGTCGTTCCGGCGCTACCGTGAAGAACGCCCGCCATGGGGTTCCTCCCGCCGACAAGCCAGAAGCAGCTTTGCACCATGACGATCCCGGACCGAACACGTCGTAGCATACTTGGGCGGTCCCAATTCCTGGATCGTGCATCCACACCGGAGGGGCACCCGCATGGCCGCCGCATCGAAACCGGCCTCTCGCGTTCACACGGCCATCGCGGCCAACATCGGCGCCGCGCTGGAATGGTATGACCTCGTCCTCTACGCCCTGTTTGCCGTCGTGCTGGCCAAGCAGTTCTTCCCGGCCAGCGATCCGGCGACATCGCTGCTGCTGAGCCTGGGCGCGTTTGCCATCTCCTGGCTCGTTCGCCCGCTCGGCGCGGTCCTCATCGGCTCCTACTCGGACCGTGCCGGCCGCAAGCCGGGCCTCACGCTCTCGGCCGGCCTGATGACGGTCGGCACCCTGCTGATCGCGGTCATGCCGCCCTATGCGTCCATCGGCGTGGCGGCTCCGCTGCTCGTGCTGGTGGCCCGCATGATCCAGGGCTTCTCGGCAGGCGGCGAGTTCGGCGCCGCGACCGCGCTGCTGGCCGAGCAGGACCCCGAGCGGCGTGGCTTCTACACCAGCCTGCAATGGGCGGCCTCCGGCTTCGCCGTGTTCCTCGCCTCGGTGTTCGCCTACGCGATCAATTCCGTCCTGACGGTTGACCAGGTCGCATCCTGGGGCTGGCGCATCCCGTTCCTCTTCGGCCTGCTCATCGGACCGGCTGCCCTCTACATCCGCAGCCGCCTCGACGAACCCGGCGAGTTCAGGCAGGCGGAGCGCACCGACACCCCGTTGCGGGAACTGCTCCTGACCGACAAGGTTCGCGTCCTGCTCGGCGCCGGGCTGGTCGCGGCCGGCGCCTGCGGCAGCTTCCTCAACACCTACATGCCGACTTTCGCCTTCACCAAGCTCGGCCTGCCATCGTCCTCCGCACTGCTGGGCACCGTAGCTGCCGGGCTGGTCAACACGGTGCTGCCGCCGTTCTTCGGGCACCTGTCCGACAAGCTGGGCCGGGTCCGGGTGATGGCTGTATCCGGCGTGATCGGCCTGGTGATGATCTACCCGCTGTTCCGCTGGCTGATCGCGGCGCCGAGCATTCTCAACCTGGTCATCATCCAGGCCCTGATCGCGTTGGTGTTTTACTGCGGCTACTACGCGACGGTTCCCGCCGCGCTGGCCGACCTGTTCCCGACGCGGCGGCGCACCACGGGGGTGTCGGTCAGCTACGTCCTGGCGCAGACGCTGTTCGGCGGCGTGACCCCGCTGGTGGTCGGCTGGATCGTGACCACGACCGGCGATCCCACCAGCCCCGGCGTTTATCTCAGCGCCGTCATGGTCCTGAGCCTTGCTTGCCTCTTCGCTTCCCGGCTTGCCCTTCGCCAGCCCATCCCCGTGCCGCGCCGCATCAGCCCGGGCGTTCGTCAGCCACGTCTGCAGGACGCGGGAGAGCAGGCGCATGACCCGGGTGACATCAGCCTTTGAGGGGGCTTGCTAGACGCACCTGTCCCGGCCGTGTCTGCGGTCGGAGCGAAAGGCCTGCCTTTGCCAGTATGGGCCGTGATGGGAAACCACCCGCCCCGTTCAGTAGCCCCGCACGGGGTCGAACAGGTTGGGCAGCGCCATCCCTGCCTCCAGCCGCCGGATCACCTCGGCCACGTAGTGCGCCCGGGAGCGGCGGCTTGCCAGGCTTGCCAGATGCGGCGTGACGGTCACGAGCGGGTGCGTCCATGCCGGGTGATCTGACGGCAGCGGCTCCTCGGTGAACACGTCCAGGACCGCGCCGCTCACCTTGCCCTCGTCCAGCGCCGCCGCAAGGTCCTCCCACACGAGTTGCGGGCCGCGGGCCGCGTTCACCACGGCCGCACCAGGCGGCAGCAAGGCAAGCGTCTCCGCCCGGATCGCCCCGCGCGTTTCCGTGGTGTCCGGCAGCAGGCACACCAGGATGTCCGACCGGCGCAGGAAGCCGTCCAACCCGGCATCTCCCACGTAGCATTCGACGCCGGGTATCGCTTTCGGGGAGCGTGCCCACCCGATGACGCCGAAGCCGAGGGAAACGAGCATCATGGCCGACTTGCTGCCGAGGTTGCCGAGCCCCATGACCCCTACCGTCACCTCGGGCGCACAGCGCCCTGCTTCGATGTGCTCCCAGCGCCTTTCCGCCTGTGCAAGCGTGGTCCGGCGCCAGTTCCGCAGCAGCGCCAGGCAGGCAAGGCACACATACTCGGCCATACGCTGTGCCGGCTCCTCGCCGCCCATGCGCACCAGCGGGAGATGCGCGGGCCAAGCCGGATCACGGGTGATGTGGTCCACCCCTGCGCCTGGCGAGACGATCAGGCGCAGGTTCGGCAGCGCGGCGAGCCGACCCGGCTCCGGCTCCCAGGGGAAGGCATAATGCACCTGCGCCGGGTCTGCGGCCGTGTCATCCCACCAATGCACTGCCAAGCCTGGCGCGGCCTCGGCGAAGTGGCGCCGCCATTCGGGCAGTGCCGCTTGGCCGCCCGACTTGACGAGCAGGACGCTCACGTGAGCCTGCCGAACGGCCTGGGAGACCCGCGCAAGCCGTCCGCTGCCAACTCGAAGAGATAAGGTGGAATCAAGGTCAAACCTTCAAATCAGGTGAGGGTCGCGGGCAGGCGGGCAGCCTTGGCCGACCGGACCACGCGACGCCGTGTTGGCAATCATGCAGGGCAAAGTGTGTTGCAGCTTGGCCTTGGTGCATAGGTCACGGTTTGCGGGTTTTGGCGATGGGATGGACGGGCGTATAGGGCCGCTCCTCCGTCCTCTGTACCGCCGATGCCCTGCAAGGCTCACGGCGCCCGCCGCCACAAGACCCCGCGGGCGCGCTGCAATGCCGCCAACTGGCCGGACCACGACAGGGCGCTGCAGCGGCGTGGTAGCTTGACAGCCTGGGTCACGCCCGAGGGCGCTGGCGGCCTGGCGTCCGCCCCATGCTGGTCGGCGTGGCCGCCCCTGCGGCGACGCGCAGGTGGTGATCGAGACCGGTCACCTGCTGCGCCTGGCCCTTGGTCAGCCCTGGCGGCAAACCGAGGGTCTGCCGCGCCCGCTTGTGACCCTGCTCGGCCCCGATGTCGACGTGCCCGACCACACGACGTTCTCCCGGCGCAGCCCCGGCCTGGCGCTCGCCGCGTCGCTGGCCCAAGCCCAAACGAGCGCACCTTGAGCCTGAAGAGGCTATCAAGCGATTTCAGCAAGATACCCTCGGCGTAGGCGAGGCGCAGCTAATAAGAACTCGCAACAACTCGGAAAATCGCCTAGTCCGGAATGATCTATGCTATTTTGGGCTCCAGACGTGCTTCTGGCATAGCTTGCAACCTTGATAAACTTATAAACCATCCGTGCAACAACGCCTCCCGTGTCACTTTCACGCATGAGACCATCGCCTCAAGCAACGATGTCGAGGGCGGCCTCGGCACAACCAGGAGGAGATCCGATGATGCTGCGGCCTGACCCAACCTTCTACGCATCACCGAAGCTGGCATCGGCAGCCCCGGCGGAAGACTTTGCCTACACGCTGCTGCTCAGCCCGGATGCCGCAAAGCCCGACGCGCTCGCGGTGATTGACGTCAAGCCGGGATCGCCCTGCTACAGCCAGGTCGTGCATACGGTGGTGATGCCGAGTATCGGCGACGAGTTCCACCATTTCGGTTGGAACGCCTGTTCGTCCTCCTTGTCGCCGCTCACCGGCCACGCTTTCCTTGAACGACGTTATCTGATCATCCCCGGAATACGCTCCTCGCGCCTTTATGTAATCGACACCAAACCGCATCCCACCCAAGCGAAGATCCACAAGATCATCGAGCCCGAGGAGTTGTTCCGCAAGACCGGCTATTCGCGGCCCCACACCGTCCATTGCGGCCCGGAAGGCGTCTATGTCAGCACGCTTGGCGGCGGCGGCCAGGACGGCACCGACGGGCCGCCCGGCATCTTCATCATGGACTGCGAAACGTTCGAGATCCTGGGCCGGTGGGAGATCGACCGCGGCCCGCAGAAGCTGCACTACGATTTCTGGTGGAACCTGCCGCGCGACTACATGGTGTCAAGCGAGTGGGGGCTGCCGCCGCAATTCGAGCACGGCATCGTTGCGGAGGACCTGCTCGCCAACCGCTATGGCCATTGCGTCCACTTCTGGGATTTGCGGGGCCGCCGCCACGTCCAGACGATTGATCTCGGCGCCCACCACCAGATGGCGTTGGAGGTCAGGCCGGCCCATGATCCCGTGCGCGAATACGGCTTTCTGGGTGTGGTCGTCGACACGACCAACCTGGAAGGGTCAATCTGGACCTGGTGGCGCGAAAAGGGTCGCTTCCACGCCGAGAAGGTGGCGACCATCCCGGCGGAACCGGCGCCCAAGGACCGGCTACCGCCGCTCCTGCAAGGCTTCGGCGCCGTGCCGCCGCTGGTGACGGACATCGACCTCTCCCTCGACGACCGTTTCCTCTACGTGTCGTGCTGGGGCACTGGCGAGATGCGCCAGTACGACGTCACCGATCCTTGGAAGCCCAAGCTCGCCGGCTCGGTCCATATCGGCGGCATCACCCGTCGCACGGCCCACCCCAGCGGCCGGGCCTTCGCCGGCGGCCCGCAGATGGTCGAGATCAGCCGCGACGGCAGGCGAGTCTACTGGACCAACTCGCTCTACTCGACATGGGACGACCAGTTCTATCCCGACGGTGTGCCGGCCGCCAAGGTCATGGCCGTTGCCGGCCCGGACGGTGGCCTCGATTTGGCGAGGGATTACTGGGTGGATTTTCCCGAAGGCTACAGGGCGCACCAGATCCGGCTCGCAGGCGGCGACTGCTCGACGGACGCGTTTTGCTATCCGTCGGCCTGACCGGGGGCGGGGGCGACTGGACGCCGGCCGGCCTTTGGCTGGCGGTCGTTGCGAGCGGCCTATACCACGGGGTGAACCCCGGGATGGGGTGGCCGCTTGCCGTGTCGGCGGGGCTGATGGCAAAGGATACGCGCAGCCTGCTGGCGGCGTTCTGGCCGCTGAGCATCGGCCACCTGCTCGCAACGTTGCTGATATTGCTGCCGTTCTCGCTTCTGGTCGCGCTCGTCTGGTGGCGATGGCAGATCCAGGTCTGCGCCAGCCTGCTGGTCATCGGGTTCGGCCTGCACCGGATCTTGAGCCGGCGCCATCCGCGGGCGCTGGCGCGGATTCGCCCGGTGCAGCTCGGCGTCTGGTCGTTCGCCGTCGCCCTCGCGCACGGGGCGGGGCTGATGCTCGTCCCGATCTACCTCGGACTTTGCCGTCCGGCTGGGCTCGACCGTGGCGACGATGCCGCCGGGGCGCTCATCGGGGCCGACCTCGGCATCGCCGTCCAGGTTGCGGTCGTGCACTCCGTTTCGGTGATCGCCGCCGGCGGCACCATGGCCTGGCTGGTTTACCGTCATCTCGGCCTTGCGTTCGTTGCGCGCAGTTGGTTCAACCTGGACGCGGCCTGGGCGATCAGCCTGGTTCTGGTCGGTGCGGTTTCGTTGGCGTTGTGCTTTGCCTCACACGCCGGTCCGATCTGAGCAGCTTTGTTGCATGGACCCGCCCCGTAGCGTCCGGAACCGGCCCGGCGTAGGGGGCTACACTCTCGCCTCGGACATCCATCTTGCCGTGCCAGCTGAACCAACACCGCTGCCACCATATTTCCAATCCGACGGGCAAGGTCATGAACTGGCGTGCGTATGGGACCATGACAAGGATTCGAACGGATTTCTCACGCGCCGGCGCTTTGCAGCTGAATTAGCGCAAGGCCACCGCTGCCCTGTGTGGGGCTGTGCACTAAACCTCTCTGACTTTGGCCTTGTCGCGTCCAGCATTTCCAAACTGTTTCCGGCGCGACCCGTGGTGTGCACGAACCTGTGTAAGCGGAGCGGCGCCGCCACATTCTCCTAGCTTGGCTGGCTGTGCTGCACATGGGTGATGGACGATGTGCGGCTGCCCGAGTTCGATGTTGGTGATGGTGAGGACGCTGGTATGCATGGTCGTAGGAGTGTCCAGAGCGGCCGGGTGGAGTTCATCACCCGCGGCGACCGTCGCCGGGTTTGGGCGGTGGAGCAGAAGCGCGCGATGGCCCTGGAGAGCATGGACCCGGCGGGGGCGCCGTCGGACGTGGCCCGGCGGTATGGCATCAGCAGCGGCCTGCTTTACACCTGGCGTCGGCAGATGATGGAGGGCCAGCTCGGGTCGGCGCCGCAGCCCGTCGCCGGGTTTGCGCGGGTGGACCTGGTGGCGGAGGTGCCGCGGCTGGCGGCGCCGGACCCAGTTGACCTAGTTCAGCCCGCGCCTGACCCGCAACCGCCAGCCGCGCCTGTGCGGCCGCCGTGTGCGGGCCTGATCGAGATCGGCTTGCCTGGTGGCGTGTCGGTGCGGGTGGATGCGTCCGTCGATGGCGTCGCGCTGCGCCGTGTGCTGGACGCCCTGGAGGGCCGATGATCTCGGCGCCGC
>CAXTDP010000171.1:0-9301 GCA_964242295.1 uncultured Acetobacteraceae bacterium
CGGGAGCATTTTTGGATGAGGCAACACGACCGGCCATCCGAGCTGTCGCGCTACAATCTCGACCCGCAGGTGTGGCAACGTCCAGTTGACCCGGTCCTCGATGGGCTGGCGCAGCAGGCCGCTTGCCACCGCAAGCGCCCGCTCTCCCTTTGCTGGCAACAGGCCGGGCGCCACGCTGGACCGCAGCGCATCCACCCCGCACTCAGCAAACCACCCCCGCCAGTGCCGCACCGCGTCCGGCGTCACCCTGAACGCTTCGGCCAGCCGGATGCTCGTCCAGCCCTGCAAGGTCAGCAGGATCGCACGCGCTTGGTCCGTCTCGCCCCGCACGTCAGACCGCGACAGCGCCCGCAACTCAGCTTCCTGCTCCCACGTCGCAACCAAAGAAAGTTTTTGGCCATTTTTGGTGAATCGTCGCCTACGGCTGCCGCAGAACTGAGGACCGACAGTTTGTTGCACCCACATGCCTGACGTGCCTTCACCGAAAGTGCCCAAAACCCTGTTTCCGATTCAAACCAGCCACCTGTTCCTAGCGGGCCCGCCATTATCTGGTTGGAAGAAATTGACAAAATACGACATGGCTTGAACGGGCGATAGTGTATTTCTCAGTTTGAGAAACAGGTATGGGCTGCCCCGCCGGATAGGAAACTCCCACATGATGAAGTATTTTCACATCCACCCTTCTGTACGTCCTGGTCGTTACTTAAGGGTGCAGTGGCTGTTTTGGGGGCAATATCAGATGTCGCCGTTCCAGAAACACCGGGTTTCCGTTTCGCATTAGACTGAGAGCAAAGCGCAGGATCTGCAATGAGAGCCTCCGTCGGCAGCGTCGTCCCTGAAACCTTCGGCTCGGCTGCAGTTCACAACGCCACTCCAGTAGGTCGTAGGGTAGTCCTTTGTCTGGCATATTTGGGACTTGCGCTTCTTCTTGCGCTGCCTTTGATGCTCGTTGAGGTCCCAATGGGGGTGGATACCCTCAATCACCTCGCCCGCATCCACGTCCAGGCTCATGTTGACAGCGATGCCGATCTTGCACGGTTGTTCGAGATTCAGAGTGGGGTCATACCTTACATGGGCTTCGACTGGTTGATGGTTCCGATGGCACGGGTGATGCCGACCCTTGTGGCAGGGCGGGTGTTCATCGTGCTGCTGCTTTGGGCGACCATTGGCGCAATCGTACTCCTCAAGTGGGTTTTCACAAAGCACGTTGGGTTTGAGCCGCTGCTGGCCGGCCTGGTCAGCTATAATGCCCTGCTGGCCTGGGGCTTCCTACCTTATCTGCTCGGCGCGGTCGGCGCGTTGTATGGGTTTGCTGCCTGGCATGGGTTACGCCGACGGCCTTGGGCGATTCGCCTGCTGATCTCCGCAGCCGTGGCAACATCGCTGTACTTCGCGCACCTGCTCGCGCTTGTGGTGTATGGCGTGATGCTGGGAGCTTACGAAGTGTTCGGGCGGCCACAAGCCTGGCGGACGCCGATACGGGACTGGGTGTTGCTGGGATTACAATTCGTTCCGGCCGTAGCACTATGGCTGAGCCTGCCAGCCCCGCTGCAACTGGGCGTGCAGCCCGGCCTTGCTTGGCTGCCGGATATAAAAGAGCTCTTGTTGGCCTCTCCGTTCGTGTTCTCGGCTGTTGGGCCGGCCACGGGCTTTGAATTGTTGGCGGCCATACTCTGTGCCGTTGTCGTGATGTGCTTGATCCGGGCCAGGCTAGTGCAATGGACCCGTGGTCTGCTGGCGCCTGCGATTGCGCTCGCCATCCTGGGGGTGATCGCGCCTGGCCAGATAGTCGGCGCCCTGCTTGTTGACCTGCGGTTCCCGGCCTCTGCTGCTTGCCTAGCGGTGGCGGCCTTGTGCGCGGCACCCGGCAGCGGGCGCCGGCTGCTGCCGGCGGTGCTGGCCATGGCGGCAATCATGATCGTGCAGATCGGGTCTGTGGCAACCACAATGCGCGGATGCGACCGCCAGTTCGGGGAAGTACGCGAGGCGCTGGCCATGATTCCACGCGGTGCGGTGCTAACGACGGTTCTAGAGGAGTACGAACCGGCATCCAACGTGCCTTGCGCGCACTTCCTGTCGTACTTCCACCTGTCCCAGCTCATCACCCTCGAACGGTCGGGTTACAGCCCGGACTTTTTCGCCTATTTGAAACCAGTGTCGGTGCGGAATGGGCTTCCTGCTGACGCTAGGCCGCTCGATGCAACAACACTGACCTCCGCCAAGCTTCCGCCGAACGGATACATTCTATGGATGCACTTCGGGAACCGCACCCGGCCGGAGCCGCCTGGCCTTGCGACTCTGCATCGCGGCAGCTTTTTCGACATTCATACCGTTCTCTGAAGCAGCCGTCTCCAGGCATGTAGGCTGACTATGTTCCGCGCTGCCAAAGGACGTGATCAACGACACGTGCTAGAGCACGTTCGTTTTTGACGGAATCGGGGCTCCGTTTGGGCGCTTGATGTCATTTAAGCTGCGGGCTGGGTTGGAGGCCAGCGTACATGACCCGTACGTATTCTGACGACCTGTGTGCCCGTGTCGCTGCTGTGGTGGTGGGCGAGCAGACCTGCCGAGCAGCGGCGCTGTTGAGGTCACTTCACAGTTTACTTAAAATCGCACGCTAACGGACTTTCGGATGGTGCTTGCCTTTCAACGCGATTCTGTAAGAAGCTTGCAATGAAAAGTGCCAACGGCTATCGTGTTGGCATGCATCCTTCCGCAATCGTAGTCTTTTGCAAGCTTCTGACACATCAGGGTTCTCGACTTAGCGTGCAGTTTTGAGAAAACCGTGAGGTGACCCTATTTGGCGCATCCGGTGCTGGGCACGCGGCTGGTGCGGTGCGTTGGACTTGTGAATGGGGTGAAGGTGTCAGGCGACATGCGAAACTCATCCGGCGGCCGGGTTCCTGGTGTCGCTTGACAAAAGGGGCAGACGGCGCACCAGATTTTTGGCATCCTGGATGATCTCAAGTTTCATTCTTGCATAACGCTTTTTATGCTGGTGGTGCCGGAGGAGGGGGTGTTTCGGGTGGCGTTGGGCACGTATGTTGGCGGAGCGATGAATTCGGCTACGGTTGAGAGAGTTGCCGGTCCGTGAGAACCTGTGCGGGACCGCGCAGCGGACCCGGCGGAATACCGCGCTCGACGGCATGAACCCAGGGCGCGGACTGGCAGTTTATAAACGGGCAGAAACCCCTATTTGGCGAACCGTGGTTGCGGCCTTGCCAGCGTGATACAGTCCGGTGCCTTGGCTGGTCGTAAGCGCGGTCACTCCCGAACGTGCGCCTGTACACTGGGAGTGGGCCAAGCTGCTTCGTCATCCACCGAAAGCGGATCGGCTCTACGGCATATAATCCACAGGCCCATCGCGAACGTCGCCGGCACGATAGCGGCCAGCGTTCCCAAGCGCGCGGGTAGGATCATCGGCATCAAGATGCAGGCAAGCAGCACCGGAAACTCCAAGTGTCTAAATCCGCTGGCACACGCAATCCGCACCGCGATCACGGCTAGCAGCGCGCCTGTCACTGCCGGCAGGTCGTAATGAAAGGCATACGGTGTGGCGAGGATCGTAGCCAACGTTACTGCCGCCTGAGCTTCCGGACTGTCGTCGGCCCTGACCCGCCAGACCGCAACCACTCCGGCCAGCACCGCCGCAACCTGTATAAGTCGCGCGGCGGCTGTTCCGCCCCCTAGCGCCAGCACCGCCGAGGTCACCGTGGGCATCATGTCGAGCAGCACCTGATGTCCCTCAGACAGCGCCGCGGCATGGCCGCGCATGTAGTCCAGCCATGCTCCCCAGATGCCGGGACCCAACACTAGCGTGGCCGTCAGGGTCAGCATTGCGAGCGAGAGGCTCGCCCCGGCCATGGCCCGCCAGTGCCTGCCGAACAGCAGCACGAAGGGAATCATAACCGCGAGCTGCGGCTTGATCACCAATGATCCCAGCAACGCCCCGGCCAGGAGCGGCCGCGTCCGCAGCAGGCGCAGCCCGCCGAGCATCAGTGCGCCAGTCGCGAACCCATTCTGCCCGACGACGGCGCACACCGCGGTCGAGGGTGCGGTTAGGAGTAGGCCCGCCACCGGCCACGGCCAACGCCATGCGTCCAGCGCCGCCACATAGGCCGCAAACGTTAGTACGAGCCAGGCGCCCAGCGCGACGGGGTAGGGAAGGGCGCCGAACGGCGCGAGCAGCAACAGGATCCATGGCGGATAATAGAACGGGTAATCGCTGCCCAGCCGCACACCCAACTCGGCCTGGAAATCTAGCAAACCCTGCCCGTCATAGATGCTGGCGGGCGCATGGCTGAGCAGGTAGCGGCCGAATGTCCACAACCCGAAGAAGTCGGGATAGAGCGGCCCCTGCGCGGTCATCATCTTATAGAGGTCGTCAAGCGGAGTGAACGCGCACGCAGCCGCCACGATCATCAGGGCAAGCCGGTAATGGCCGGCCTCTGCCCCTGAAGCTATTACTGCCACGGAACTACGCGGCCCTTACGCCCGGAGCCAGGCAGGGCAATGCAGCCCTGCCTGAGGCTCCGAGGCTAGTCAACCGGCGGTCCCTGCAGACGCTTCTACCCGCACCTCAACCACCCGCAGTGAGGGCACGTCAGGTATGCCCCTTCCTTCATCATGTTAAGCTGGCTGTATTTGGGGCACAACATGCCAAGTGGCGCCGCGATGACGCCTGCGGCGGCCGGCTCCGGCACAATCCTCCCTACCAGCACCGGCAAGAATCCCGTGCCGATCATGTGCTGCTCCAGGATGCCGCCTGTCACGCTGCAGCTAAAGGTGATATCGGTTCCGTTCATGTGCAGGTTGCTGCTCTTAGTGATAACACTCAACCAGCGCCCGACATCAAGTATGCTGCAATTGCGAAATCCTGGATGACGGATCATCCGCGCATAGAGGGTGGAGTGCCAGCCCATCATCCCGAGCATCAGCCACATCGGACTCCTGGTTGCGCTCCATTATGCCGATCCTAATCTCTATCTGAATCTCTATCTGAAATCGCAAAGAAAGAACATCACATATAGTGGAGTCTTTGCCGCTTCTGGTGAGTCGTCGCCTACTGCCGCCGTAGAACCGAGACCGGCCACCTGCTGCGCCTAGCCCTTGGTCAACCCTGGCTGTAACTCAGCGGCGGGTCTCGACGCTGATCAGCGCCGTAACACATTGAATGTTCAGATCTCCCCCGGGTCCAGTATCTGTGCTGACTAACAGCTTCTGCGGCTTGCGGCAGGACGGGATGACCTCGTCGAGATCCCAATCCCGCTGGAGAGTGACCTTGTAGAGGAAGCGGATGGCCGCGGCCGCGACCAAGATCGAGCTGGTCGAAAGGCGCCTGTCCTGGGCGAGGTGGAGTTGGTAGGCCTCGATGTCGTCTGGCCCGAGCAGGTCTGGTGATCTGCCGAAGTGGCGGGCGAACTGGGAGATCTGCTGCAGATACGATCGTTGTGTGCGGCGCGAGATTGCGGACCTGCACGTCGTCGGACATCATTCGGTCATGCCAGAGCAGAGCGCATAGATGGTCACCAAACCTGGTTATAGAATTAGGGCACGGTTCCCCAGGCCATCGCTGTCAGGCCCGCCAGGGTGTTGGATGGAAGCCATGCCTCGAGTTGGCAGGCGGCCAGCAAGACGGAGTTCACCACCGGGCCGGCCGGGCGCATTTGGCTCGCTGCCGGCACTGCGTGGCCGAGCTTGCGCGCGACCTGTCCTGGTAGCCGGGTCGCCGCCGCCATAGGCAGGAGCAGCCCATACAGGTAGCGCCCTCCATCCAACCGCAGCCCGGCCTGAAGCAGGACCTCCTTCAACCCGGTCAAGGTATAGCGGCGTCGATGCCCCAGGAAATCGTCATGTGCACTCCACATCCAGCCGAACGCCGGCACGGTGACGATCACGCGCGTCCCTGGCCGGGCGGCACGGATGTACTCGGCGGCAAGGCCGACGTCGTCGTCTACATGTTCAAGTACGTCCATCATCAGCACCAAGTCGGACGGCTGGTCCGGCGCGGTGCGGCGAAACAGCAACGGGCGCCCGGCATGCTCGGTGTCTCGGTCATCGTCGTAGCCCGGGTCCACGCACACCGCTTCGCCGGCGCCGCGTTCCAGCATATGGCAGGAGAAGAAGCCTGAGCCGGCACCCACATCCAGCACCCGGCCAGGCGCTTCAGCCACAACGCTGTCCAACGCCTCAGCCTTGGCGCGGTAATACCAATGCTTCGCGACGGCATCGCCCAGAAGCGCCTCTTCTTTTAGATCCATGAAAAATCTCCGGTGCCGTCCGGGAATATGACATGATATCGGGGCCGGCGTTATCTGGTTGGGAGAAAGTTAACAAAATACGACATGGCTTAAACGGGCGGCAGCATATTTCCCAGTTTTAGAAACAGGTATGGATTGCCTCGCCGGCCAGAAAGCCCCCGATATGGTGGCCCAATAGCAGTAAATACCGTTGGCGAATTCGCCCGGCCCGTCAGGACGCGCGTGGCAAGCTGAGGAGACCCGTCCTCAATGCAAGTGAAGCGGGGTCCAAAGGGCAGCGACGCCGTAAACAAGCAGCCAACTCCGAATTCGCCAACGGTATTCGCTGCTACCGGACCCCCAATCGGACAATGCTTGACGGTCTCCAACTTTTCCTAGGACGCGAATGACGTGACGCCGGTGTATCTAACCAAGCTTGCAATTGGAGAGTTGCCTTGTTTGGCGTTGCTTTGAGTCCTATGCGGGGCATTGCCTGGACCCGTGTCCCGATGTTGGACCCGATACTTTTGGTAGCTGGGGTGCTGTGGCTAGTGGCGCTAGAGCAGGTGCCGTTTTCGATGGACGAGTCCGCAGCGGCGGTATTTGCGAGCCTGTCATGGGACGAGTTGCTTCAGGGCCTGAGGCGTTGGAGACCAACCCACCAGCCTTCTATATGCTGGAGAAGCTATGGACCGAGCTGGCTAGTACGTCAGATTGGGCGTTCCGGGTGATGCCGGCGCTGTTCGGGGTAGCTGGAGTCGCAGCGGTAGCCGTGCTGGCCCGGGCAGCGTTCGGCGCACGGGCGGGGAGGTGGGCCGGGCTGTTGCTGTTGCTGTTGCGGGAACGGCCCGATCTTACGACCGTGCATGCAACCGTCAGCAAAATTCTCACCGAGGCCGGAGGCACCGCCGTTCAGGAAATCAAGCGCGATAGGGTAGCGGTGGAGCAGCGTGTGCAGCCAGGTCGCGGCTCCGTGACACGGGATATTGCATTGCTGAGTCCTGAACGGACAGCAGGTGCATCACTTTCTGCAGCAGTGATTGCTGTGGCCTTGCATCCGACTACCCAGATCATTTTACACACTGCCTGGCCCTGGCTGCTGAGCATAGCCATCGGCGTGGCCGGCGCGCTGACGCTGTTTCCGGCGCCGGTACTGCTAGGCACGGCACCGTTCTGGACCCTGCCGCGCGGCATCGTCGGCGGCTCCTGGGCAGATATGGAGATCGCGCTGTCCGGCTACGACGCCTTCGTCCGCGGCGGCTGGGGGTGGCCGGTCCTCCATATTGCCGGGCTGGGCGGCGCGGCGGGGACGCAGGCGATCTTCACCGACAGCACGCCGGTCGTCGCGCTGCTGGGCCGCCTGCTGTTCCGGGTCATGGGACAGGTAGTTCCACTGTTCGGCATATGGTCGGGCCTGTGCTTGGCTGGCATGGCGCTGGCGTCCACCGGGCTGGTGCGTGCGTTGGGCGCGCGGGGCGCCTGCGCAGCAGCATCAGCGGCGGCCATTGGGGTATCCATGCCGGCGCTGCTGGCACGGTGGGGGCACCTGTCGCTGATGGCACAGGCCCTGCTGCCGCTTGCGTTCCTGTTCTACGTCCGGTTGCACCAGGCGGCTTGGCCCCGCGCCCCTGCCGTGCTCGTTCAGGCAGCGGCGCTGTGCTTGGGGGCACTGCTGGTGCATCCCTACCTATTCTTTATGGTGTCCGGCATCGCGACGGCGGGCATTGCGCAGGCCGGCACGGACCGGCGGCTACGGGGCACGGCTTGGGTTCTTGCTGCACTTGCGGCCGTGCTGGGCCTCGGGGTGGCGGCCATGGGCTACCTGTCCAGTGACGGGCCGATGACGGACACTGGGTTTGGCTACTACTCAACCAATCTGCTATCGCCGTTCTATCCCCAACTCAGTGGCGTGATCCCTGGCGGGCTGCCTTTCGCCCTGGACGGCACCGGCGGGCAGTACGAAGGCTTCGCCTACCTGGGTGCCGGGCTGCTTATGCTGGTGCTAATCAGCTTGCTGTCCCTAGTGCGTCGGGTGTCTGCGGTACGACATCCCTGGCTGCTGACGCTGATGGCCGGCTTTGCTGTGCTGGCGGTGTCGAACCGGGTCATGCTCGGCGACATGCTTCTGCTAGAGGTGCCGTTGCCGGATTGGGCGATGCACGCGGCGGGCATCGTGCGGTCCAGTGGGCGGTTCGCATGGCCGGGGGTGTACCTGCTGGCGGCGTTGACCGTCGCCACGGTGGCGCGGTGGCGATGGTCCCCGGCGGTGCTTCTGCTGGCGGCCGGGCTGCAGTGGGTAGACGTCGAACCGTTGCGCCACTTGGTCGGAGCCAGCGTGACCGGCCCCAACCCGGCCGTGCTGGACACCGCCGCGTGGCAGGCCGTGCTGCTTGGGCTGGACCGCGTCGTGGTGGACCCGCCATTAGCCTGCCTACCGAGCGCACCCGGCCAAGTCTGGCAGCAGCAGGCAGCAGTGCAAATCCAGTTCATGGCGGCCCAGGCGGGCGTGCCTACCAACACCCTAGCCGCCGCCCGGACCCGGCCTGATTGCGCTTTGCCACCGCTGACACCAAACTCCCTGCTTGTCCGACTGGGTTTGGTTGCCGATACTGCGATGGAACAGGATCTAACCTGCCGTCGGGACGCCAACATGGCAGTGTGCCGCATGGCGCGGGACGATGCCGAGATGTTGCTGCCCTTGCTAGGCGTGAACGGGAGCGTAGAGCTTAAACTCTTAGTACCATGATAGCTGATCGTGGTAGATACCTGTAATAAACTGCAATCATCGGCGCCTGGAATCGCAATCATCGAAGTCCTGCCCACGCTGATTGCACGGCGGGGCGGGCGGGGAAACGACCGGTTTGCTGTCCACCAGTGAACCGTGCTGGAAACGGCTTAGCTGTGACCTTCAACGATACGTGGGTTCTCCCACACGAAGCGTACTGGCCTGGGCGGTACGGCTCGGCGTGAGCACATGAAGAGACCACATCCTGTCCAACAACTGAGTGAATTCCTTGACCAAGCGCCTTTTGCCCCTGATCCCGACGGGTCTCACCGTCGTC
>CAXTDP010000172.1:0-9296 GCA_964242295.1 uncultured Acetobacteraceae bacterium
GCGGGCGTCCCGGCCAACCCGCGCCGCGCCAGGTCCGCTTCACCCGCGCCGCCACCGACAACGATGCGATCCAGGCGGAACGTGCGCGGTGCCTGCTTGCCATCCTGATCCGCCATCCCGACCTGCTGCACGACACCGAAGAAGCATTCCTCGGACTGTCCCTGCCGCCCGCCCTGGACCGTGTCCGTGATGCAATCCTGCATCACGCCGACCACGGCACGCTTGATTCTGCTGGCTTGCTGTCCCACCTCCACGCTTCACAGGTCGCGGAGGAAACCGCGCAGATCCTGGGTGCGTCGGTAATGCCGCTGCCCGAATGTGCGCGGCCCGACGCCATGCCGGCGGAGGCGGAGGCAGGTTGGTGGCATATCTTCGGCCTTATGAACCGCGGTCGCCTCGAGGAGGAATGGCTGGCTGCCGGGCGAGCCTGCGCCGTGCAGCTGGACGACGCATCGCAGCGCCGCCTGATCGCCCTGACCAAGGCGCGTGCTGATCTGTCCGCGTTGCAAGACGCGGACGCTGAACCCTGATCGCGGGCCGGGACGCCGGCCCGCAGTTCTTTTGGAGTGCTCCAAAGATGGCGACCAAGCAAGCTGCAACGACCGATGCAGCGCCCGCGGACCAGGACGGCGATACCACCCTGCTGGACATCAGCGCCGTCGCCGTCAAGCGCCTGATCGCCAAGGGCAAGGAGCGCGGCTACATCACCTTTGACGAGCTGAATGCCGTGCTGCCGGCGGATCAGAACAGCTCGGAGCAGATCGAAGACGTGATGGCGATGCTCAGCGAGATGGGCATCCAGGTTGTCGAGTCGGAGGAGGGCGAGGAGGTTGATCCCGTCGCCGCGAAAGTCGAGAAGGCCGACGAGGACGAGAAGGAATCCGACGAGCCGCACGGCAATGTGGACGAGGCCAGCCTAGGCCGCACCGACGACCCCGTGCGGATGTATCTGCGTGAGATGGGCAGCGTCGAGCTGCTGTCCCGCGAAGGCGAGATCGCCATCGCCAAGCGTATCGAGGCCGGCCGCGACATGATGATCGGTGGCCTGTGCGAGTCTCCGTTGACCTTCCGCGCCATCATCACCTGGCATGAGGCGCTCAAGGCCGGGAAGATGCTGCTGCGCGACATCGTGGACCTCGAGGCCACCCAGGGCGGCCCCAAGGAGGTCGCGGGTGAGCCAGCGGACACCGCCGCCGAAAGCTTCGAGCCTGCCGAGGACCTGGACGGCGACGACGAGGGCGAAGGCCCCGGCATGTCCCTGTCCGCGCTGGAGGAGAAGCTGAAGCCCGACGTTCTGGCCAGCTTCGAGGAGATCGAGAACCTGTACAAGCGGCTGCACAAGGTGCAGGCCCGGCGGCTGGAGCAGATCACCGGCGGCGAGGAGATCAACAACAAGTCCGAGCGCGGCTACGAGATGCAGCGCGAGGAGCTGGTCGGCAAGGTCGAGCAGGTGCGGCTGCACAACAACCGCATCGAGGAGCTGGTCGTGCAGCTCAAGCAGATCAGCCAGCGGCTGAACGGGCTGGAAGGCCAGCTCCTGCGCATGGCGGAAAGCGCCAAGGTCGGACGCGACGACTTCCTGCAGGAGTATCGCGGGCACGAGCTGGCACCAGGCTGGGTGGAGCGCGTCGGCAGCCTGCCGGGCCGCCACTGGAAGACCTTCGCCGCCAAGCACGCGGACGGGGTGGCAGAGGTGCGTGCCAAGATCGGTGCCGTGGCGCAGGACGCCGGGCTGCCGATCAGCGAGTTCCGCCGGGTTTATGCGACCGTCAGCCGCGGCGAGCGCGACAGCGCGCGGGCCAAGAAGGAGATGATCGAGGCCAACCTGCGCCTCGTGATCTCTATCGCCAAGAAGTATACCAACCGCGGCCTGCAATTCCTGGACCTGATCCAAGAGGGCAACATCGGGCTGATGAAGGCGGTGGACAAGTTCGAGTATCGCCGCGGCTACAAGTTCAGCACCTACGCGACGTGGTGGATACGCCAGGCGATCACCCGCAGCATCGCCGACCAAGCGCGCACCATACGCATCCCGGTCCACATGATCGAGACGATCAACAAGCTGGTCCGCACCAGCCGGCAGATGCTGCACGAGATCGGCCGCGAGCCGGCGCCGGAGGAGCTGGCCGAGAAGCTTGGGATGCCCTTGGAGAAGGTCCGCAAGGTCCTTAAGATTGCCAAGGAGCCGATCAGCCTGGAAACGCCGATTGGCGACGAGGAGGACAGCCATCTCGGCGACTTCATCGAGGACAAGGCGGCGATCATCCCGCTGGACGCCGCCATCCAGGCCAACCTGCGCGAGGCGACGACACGGGTGCTGAGCAGCCTGACGCCGCGTGAGGAGCGGGTGCTGCGGATGCGGTTCGGCATCGGCATGAACACCGACCACACGCTGGAGGAGGTTGGGCAGCAGTTCAACGTCACCCGCGAGCGCATCCGGCAGATCGAGGCCAAAGCGCTGCGCAAGCTCAAGCACCCTAGCCGTAGCCGCAAGCTGCGCTCGTTCCTGGACGATTGACCGGAGGGCTGCGGCTTGCAACCGACGACCCGGGTGGGCGTCACCGTCACCTTCTTGCGGCTGGATTTTGCGACGCTTGCCTCCAGCCCGAAGCCCGCGCTGCCTCCCGATACCAGCCTGATCCGACTGCACGCCTGCACGGTGCCGTTCTACCGTTATCTGTATGCGACGGTTGGCGGCGCCTATTGCTGGTGGCTGCGTCGGTCGCTGTCCGACCTGGCGCTGGACGCCATACTGCGCCAGCCCAGCGTCTCGGTTTGGGTGCTGTATCGCGGTGGGGAGCCGGCCGGCTTCTTCGAGTTGGACAGCCAAAACCGTCCGGCGGTGAACCTCAGCTACTTCGGCCTGATGCCGCACGCGACGGGTCAGGGGATGGGCGGAGCGTTCCTGGATGCTTCAATCGAGGCAGCCCGGGGTGAAGGCGCGCGGGTGGTGACGGTCAACACCTGCACCGCCGACCACCGCCGGGCACTGCCGGGCTATCTGCGCGCCGGGTTCAAGCCACTCCGGTCGGTGCGCGAGGTCTGGGACGTGCCGAACCGGCTGGGCCTGACGATTCCTGAACACCTGCGGGTATAGGCTCCCTTCTCCCTCTCCCTCCGGGAGAGAGTTGGGGTGAGGGGCGGGCAAGCACATTGCTGTTCCTTCCAGGGCCACCGTCTAGCAGCACCGGACAGGCCCTGCTCCGCAGCCAAGACTCCCTCACCCTGACCCTCTCCCGGAGGGAGAGGGAGTAGGAGAACGCCGGCGGGCGTTGCATGATGCCGGAAACCGTCCGGAGGGTCCGCCCCATGCTGCTGCGCCTGACCGCACTCGCCCTGTCGCTCGTTTGCGCCGCGCCAGCCTGGGCCGAGTTGCCCGCCACCCTCAAGATCGGCGTCCTCAACGACCAGTCCGGCCCCTTTGCCGACCAATCCGGCAAAGGCTCGGTCGTGGCGGCCCAGATGGCGGCCGACGACTTCGCCAAGGAGTCCCCGGGCACCAAGGTCGAAATCGTTTACGGCGACCACCAGAACAAGCCGGACATCGGCAGCCAGATCGCGCGCGGCTGGGTGGACCGGGACGGCGTGGTGGCAGTGGCCGACGCCGTCAACTCCGGCGTGGGCCTGGCGGTCAACGACGTGATGCGGGAGCGCAACCGCACCTTCATCGCCAGCAACGTCGGCACCTCCGACCTCACGGGCAAGTTCTGCGCCCCCACCACGGTGCAGTGGACCTTCGACACCTGGGCCTTCGGCAACAGCGCCGCCCGCGCGCTGAAGGACGTGGGGCCATTCTACTTCATGTCGTTCGACTACGCCCTCGGCGCCGCCCTGGAGCGGGACACGACGGAGGTGCTGAAAACGCTCGGCGGAAGCGTCGCCGGGTCGGTGAAGCATCCGCTGGGAACCACCGACTTCTCCTCCTACCTGCTGCAGGCGCAGTCCTCCGGCGCCAAGGTGCTGGCCTTCGCGTCCACCGGCGGCGACTTCATCAACGCCGCCAAGCAAGCGGCGGAGTTCGGCGTCACCCGTACCATGACGCTCACCGGCCTGTTCACCCAGATCACCGACGTGGACGCGCTGGGACTGGAGGCGGCGCAGGGCCTGCTGCTGACCGAGGCGTTCTATTGGGACCTGAACGACGGCACCCGCGCCTTCGCCCGGCGCTTCGCCGAGCGCATGCCCGGCCGCGTGCCGACCGAAAACCAGGCCGGCGTGTATTCTTCCGTCCTCGCCTACCTCCGCGCCGCCAAGGCGGCGGACAGCATCGAGGGCGCCCGCGTGATCGAGGCGATGCGCCGCGCGCCAATCGAGGACCCGCTGTTCGGCACCGTCACCGTCCGCCAGGACGGGCGCGCCGTCCACGCCATGCACGTGTTCCGGGTGAAGGCGCCGGCTGCGTCCAAGTCGCGCTGGGATGTTTATGAGCTGGTGTCCACCATCTCCGCCAGCCAGGCGTTCCGCCCGCTCGATCAGGGCGGCTGTCCGCTGGTGGCGCGCTGACGCCATTCTGCGCTGCAACCGTTGCGCGGCGACCGCCGTTCCCCGAAACTATCCAGGGCGACTCTGCCCCGGCCCATCCTGAACGGCGGACGCGATGCTCGGCAACATCTGGAACCTGCTGAAGGAAACGGTGAACGGCTACATCGAGGACAACAACCTCAGCCGCGGCGCATCCATCGCCTACTTCACGGTGTTCAGCATCGCGCCGATGCTGGTGATCTGCATCGCCATCGCCGGGCTGGTGTTCGGGCAGCAGGCCGCCGAGGGCGCCATCGTGGACCAACTGCAGGGTCTGATGGGCAAGCAGAGTGCCGAGGCGATCCAGGCCATGGTCGCCAGCGCCAGCAGCAAGTCGAGCGGCATCTGGGCCACGGTCATCGGTATCGTCACCCTGCTGGTGACGGCGACCGGCGTACTGGCGGAAATGCAGTCGGCGCTGAACGCGATCTGGCGGGCACAGCCGCAGGCGGGAGTATCCGGCCTGCTGCGCGCCCGCGCCGCAGGCCTTGGGCTGATCGCCGCACTTGGCTTCCTGCTCATCGTTTCCTTGTTGGCCAGCGCCGCGCTTACGGCGATGGGCAACTACCTCAACAGCTTCCTGCCCGGCGCCAGGACCATCTTGGGGGTCGCGAACTTCACAGTCTCGTTCCTGCTGATCTCGCTGCTGTTCGCCTTGGTCTATAAAATCCTGCCGGATCGGCAGTTGGCCTACAAGGACGTGGCGGTGGGCGCCATCGCCACGGCGTTCCTGTTCACGGTCGGCAAGACGCTGATCGGGCTGTATGTCGGCAGCAGCAGCGTCGCCAGCAGCTACGGCGCCGCCGGCGCGCTCGTGATCGTGCTGGTATGGATCTACTATTCGTCGCAGATCTTCCTGCTCGGCGCCGAGTTCACCAAGGTGTGGGCCAGCCATCACGGCAGCGCCGAGGCCTTCGCCGCCGTCAGCGCTCCGGGTGCTGCGGTCGTGCCGTCGGATGCGCCATCCACCGCAGTGCAAAAGGTGCTGGTCCACTCCAGCCGACAGCGCCAGCGGTTCGGCATGTTCGAGGTCGCGGCACTTGGCAGCCTGATCCTTGCGGCCTATCTCGGCGAAACCCGGCGGCGCTAGACCGGCTCCGTCGCCCTCCGCTATGCCCGCGCCATCCGGTCTGCCTTGGTCGCACCGCGCGACCCCGGCGCCTGTTCCGGCCCGGTCGTGGTGTCGCGGCCCGTCTGCTCCTCCATGGCGGTGTTCAGCTCGGCCCCGGTCAGCACGATAATGGTCGAGATCCAGAGCCAGGTCATGAAGCCGATCACCGCGCCGAGCGAGCCGTAGGTCTTGTCGTAGCTGCCGAAATTGGCGACATACCAGGAGAAAGCCGCCGACCCGACGACCCAGGCGACGGCCGCGAAGCCGCTGCCCCAGCTTACCCACTGCCAGCGCGGCCGTTCCCGGTCCGGTCCATAACGGTAGATCATCGCGAGCAGGACGGCGATCACCCCCAGCAGCAACGGCCAGCGCAGCACACGCAGCAGCACCTCCACCACGTTCCCCAGCCCCACGAAGGCAAGCACCGCCGGCAGCACCACGACAGCCGCCATCGCCAGCACGACGAACACGATCGCGCCCAGGGTAAAGCCAAGCGTCACGGCGGTGCGCTTCAGGAAGCTGCGCGTTTCCTCCTCGTCATTTACGACGTTGAGCGCGTCGAACAGGGCCTTCATGCCCTGGTTGGCGCTCCACAGCGAGGTGGCGAGGCCGATCAGCACGCCGAAGCCGAGCTTGCCCCGGGGCACCGAGATCAGCGTGTGTATCTGGTCCGACAGGATGCTCAGGCCGCCCTGAGGCATCACCCCGGCCAGGGATTTGACCTGGCCTTCGATGGTCGCGGGATCGGCGACCAGGCCATACAGCGACACCAGGGCTGCCATTGCCGGGAACACCGACAGCAGGGCGAAAAAGGTGACGCCCGCCGCCTCGGTCATCACCCGGTCGGCCGAGACCTGCTTCGCCGTCCGCTTCAAGATGTCCCACCAACCCTGCGCGGGAATGTTGGACGGCTTGGTGGCGTTGCTGCCGCGGCCATCGTCGCCTGCTGCGCCGGCGCTGTCACGGGGCGGCTGCTCCCCCTGAGCGCCTGATGCCGGCTCGGGCGATTGCTTCGCGTAGGCGCCCATCACCAGGCCGGCGACGCCCAGGACGGCGATGATAGCCGGATGTTCGAGCTTTTCCCGCATGGCGCGCTCCTGGGTCAAAAAGGTGTCAGACGACAGTCCAAAGGCGGCGTAACCACGTGCCAGATGAACCCGGGCATGGCGCTGCCCGATCCAGGCCACATCCGGCGGACCCCGCCATACTGAAACGGTGCCATCGTGCCGATCCGATGATGACGGATCGGCTGGCCGCAAGTTCCGCCGCCATCGCAGTGGGCCGCCAGTCTATCCCTCCAGCAGGTGCCCGAAGGCGCGCAGCGGCCGCAAGCGGTCGCAGATGATCTTGGTGACAGCCAGCAGCGGCACCGCCAGGACCGCGCCCTGCACGCCCCACATCCAGTACCAGAACACCAGCCCGACCATGACGGCGATGGGATTGATGGTGAAGCGCCGGGCCAGGATCATGGGGGTGATGATCTCGCCCTCCAGGATGTGTATGCCCAGGTAGGCGGCTGCCGGCAGCAGCGACAGCCAGGACGCCCCCAGCGCGGCAAGCCCGATCACGGCGAACAGCCCGACCCCGGCCAACGGCCCCAGGATCGGGATGTAGTTCAGGCTGAATGCCACCACGCCCCACAACGGCCAGCCCGGCAGCCCGAAGGCCCAGGTCATCCCCGCGACCGCGCCGCCGACCACCGCATTGATGACCGTCACCGTCAGCAGATAGATGGATATGTCGTGCTCGATGGCCGTGGAGATGCCGACCGCCTGCTTCTTGTCCTTGAAGGACGGCAGCACCTCGACCAGCCGCCGCATGAACGTCTCGCCGAACACCAGCAGATAGAACAGGATCAGCAGCGTTTCGAGCAGGTGGGACGCAAAGTTGCCGGCGCCGCTGGC
Organism: uncultured Acetobacteraceae bacterium; assembly: GCA_964242295.1. Classification (GTDB taxonomy): domain Bacteria; phylum Pseudomonadota; class Alphaproteobacteria; order Acetobacterales; family Acetobacteraceae; genus DASWOJ01. The sequence goes on from CAXTDP010000172.1 coordinate 7,537, forward strand.
GATGCTGCTGGCGATGGCGCGGGGGTTGATCCCAGGCCCCCCGGACGGCTCCAGCCCGGCGCGGCCCATCAGGGATTGCACGCGCTGCACCGGCTCCTTCACCCAGGCATACTGGGATTGCAGCTTCTCCCAGGTGGCAGGGGCGTCGCGCACCCAGTCGGCCGCCGGCCCGGAGAGGATGGTGCCAAGCCCGGCGAACACCCCGACCAGCAGCACGATGGAAACGAGTGCGCCAACAGCGCGTGGGATGTGCAACCGCTCGCCGAAGCGCACCACCGGCTGCAGCAGCAGCTTGAGCACCAGCGCCAGCACGATCGGCAGGATGATCTCGCGCGCGACATACATGACCGCGAGGCTGGCAAGGAGGAACAGGCCGCCCAGGAAGATGGTCTTGGGGTCCGTGGGGAGCGGCATGTCGCCGGCGTCATCCTCCACGTGGTTATGGCCGGGGTCGGACGACGGGATGGAGACGGTAGGGGCAGGAGCAGTGACGGACATGGCCAAGCCTTCGGTGCTATCCCTCCAAGGGCACCAAGCAGCCAGCCGCCGTCAAGCTTCTCCCGCTTCGGAAAGGCACCGCTCATTCGGCAGAACGCCCCTTACTTCTCCCTCTCCCTCCGGGAGAGGGTCGGGGTGAGGGAAGCCGCAAGCACCCAACCGTCCCCCTGAACGGGCATTATCGGTTTCCGAATAGACCGAGTCTCGTTCCCACCGCCTCCCTCACCCGGAGGGAGAGGGAGGGAAAAGCAACCTACCGATTCGCCCCTGGCGTCCACTGCACGTCGCCGCCGGGGTTCAGGCGGCGGCCCAGCACGAACAGGTGGTCGGACAGGCGGTTCAGCAGGCGGATCACCGCGGGGTTGACCTCCTCCTCCCGGGCCAGGTGCACCACCAGCCGCTCGGCCCGGCGCACGACCGTGCGGGCCAGGTGGGCATGGGCCGCCGCCGAGGTGCCGCCGGGCAGGATGAAGCTGGTCAGCGGCGCCAGCGCCTCGTTCATCGCCGTCACCTCCGCCTCCATCCGGACATTCGGGGCGTCGGTGACGCGCAGGCGCTCCCCGACCTCGCCGGGCACGCACAGGTCGGCGCCCACGTCGAACAGGTCGTTCTGGATGCGGGCCAGCATGGCGTCGGCTTCGGGATCGTCCTTGGTGTGCAGCCGCAGCAGGCCGATGGCGGCATTGGCCTCGTCCACCGTGCCGTAGGCATCCACCCGCAGCGCATCTTTTGGCACCCGGGTACCGTCGCCGAGCGAAGTTTGCCCGCCATCGCCGCCGCGCGTCACAACCCGGTCAATCCGTATCATCTGCCGTCCCCAACGAAATGTATGTCGAGTGGATAGTCGAACGGCAACGGACCGGCAGCGCCCATCGCCGGACGGAACCGCCAACGCCCCACGGCGTCCACTGCCGCCTTGTCCAAGCTGGGATCGCCGCTGCTGCCGGCAAGCTCGACCAGGATCGGGACGCCTTCCGTCGAAACGTGGACGACCAGCCGCACCGTGCCCTCCCGACGGCGCCGCATGGCCTCCGCAGGATAGGCCGGGGGCAGGTTGCGGAACCGGCTGTCGGGGCGGGGCGGGATGATGTCGTCGCTGCGGGAGTCCAAGTCGGCCAGGTCTTGGCCGCCGTTGCCCAGGTTGATCTCGGCGGCTGCTGTCGGGGCAGGCGGTGCGGCCTGGGGCGCCGCGCGTGACGGGGCCGCCACTGCCGGTGCTGCCTCCGGCTGCCGGGCCGGCAGCGTTGGTGCCGGGCGTGCCG
>CAXTDP010000173.1:0-9290 GCA_964242295.1 uncultured Acetobacteraceae bacterium
GCTCGCAACGGCCGGGGGGCTGTGGCCGTGGGAGTTCACCGAGGACGGGCGGACGGTCCCGGCCCGCGTGGACGGCCCGCTGGTGTTCAACGACGGCGGGCTGATGCTGGCGGCGGCGCTGGCAGGCGGCGGCTTGGCCTACCTGTTCGAGGACGAGGTGGCCGGGCACGTCGCCGCGGGCCGGCTGGTGCGGGTGCTGGAGCGGTGGTGCCCGCGGTTCCCCGGTTACCGCATCTACTATCCCAGCCGCCGGCAGGTGCCGCCGGCCTTGGCGGCGCTGGTGGCGGCATTGCGGGTTGGGGCGGGGTAGCAGGCTGGCGGCGGGGATTGCATGGTCCCCGCCGTTGCGTGGCGCCGCCTGCCGAAACCGACCTATATGCCTTCAGCAGGAGGCCATGCGCCCCCGCCTAACCCCGCATCCAGGAACCTCCACCCATGTCCGACATCACCCTTTGGGGCTTCGACGGCTCCACCTACGTCCGCACCGTCAAGATGCTGCTGGCCGAAAAGGGCGTGACCGACTTCCGCCAGGTGCCGCTGAACGTCCTGGAAGGCGAGCCGAAGTCGCCCGAGCACCTGCAGCGCCATCCCTTCGGCAAGGTGCCCGTGCTGGACCATGACGGCCTCCGCATCCTGGAGACCGCCGCCATCGTCCGCTACTTGAACGACGTGCTGCCCGGCCCGTCGCTGGTGCCGGGCACGCCGCGGGACCGGGCACGTATGGACATGATCGTCGGGCTGGTGGACTCCTACGGCTATGGCGCGCTGGTCGGCGGCGTCGCGGCCTACCACCTGTTCCCCGGCTTCGTCGGTGGCCAGGACGATGCCGCGCGTGAGGCGGGGATCGGGACCGGGCGCAAGGTCATCGAGTTCGCGATGCAGACTCGCGGCGCGTCGCCCTTCATCGCTGGGGAGCTGAGCCTGGCCGACCTGTTCCTGGCGCCGGTGCTGTCCTACGTCATGATGACGCCCGATGCCGCGGCAGCGACCGATGTTCCCGGCTTTTCCGAGTGGTGGGACCGGGTGCAGGCGCTGCCGAGCTACAAGGGAACCCAGCCGAACTTCGGCTGACGAAGCGCCGCCGGCCCTGGCATCACGCCGGGGTCTGCGGCGACGGGGCCGGCTTGATGACGTTGCTGATGATGTTGGTAACGAGAAGGTGGCGGGTCACATGGCACCCCTCGGCCCGCCAGCTCAACGCCGCAGCGGCGCCTCCCTCCAGCGCGGCCCACTGTTCGGTCACGCTGCCTGCGTCCCGGCCACCGATGACAAACCCATCGAAGGTCCATGCGGCCGCCCCAGGGCTTGGCACGCGACCGCCCCCATGCGAAACGCCGGACCCAATGCCCCCCATCCCCGCCAGCCGCCCCAACGTCTACACCGGAAGCCCCCTGGACCGCGCCGGCGACCGGCGGGACGACCACTCCTGGATCAACGAGCGCCTGCAAGACCCCGGCAGCCAGGTCGTCCCGGTTTGGCGCAGCCGCAGCCTGCTGCGCGACCAGAAGGGGCTGCAGGCCGCCTACCTCGCCGCGCCCGATGCCGTCCCGGCGCTGGCAGCCGGCGCTGCCTGGGCCTTCCTGGGCCTGCGGGACGAACAGGCCGTCTTTGCCGTGGACCTGAGCGCGGTCGAGGACCCGTTGCCGCTGCTGCCGCCGGACGCCGGGGTGTTCGAGGATCTGCGCACCGTCCCAGGCGGCCTGCCCCCGGACGACGCCGCCGTCCTGGCCCATGCCCGCGGCCTTATGCACTGGCGCAACCGGCATCCCTTCTGCGGCGTGTGCGGCGCCCGGACCGAGCCGCGCAGCGCCGGCAACGCCCTGGCCTGCACCGGCTGCGGCGCGCAGCACTTCCCGCGCACCGACCCGGCGGTCATCATGCTGGTGCACCGCGCCGACCGCGTGCTGCTCGGCCACTCCGCCCGCTTCCCCAAGGCGACGATGTACTCGACCCTCGCCGGCTTCGTCGAACCCGGCGAAAGCCTGGAAGAGGCCGTGGCCCGCGAGGTCATGGAGGAAAGCCGCATTCAGGTCGGCGCCGTCCACTACCACAGCAGCCAGCCCTGGCCCTTCCCCGCCAGCATCATGCTGGGCTTCCATGCCGAGGGCCTGAGCGACGAGATCACCATTGATCCCGGCGAGCTGCGCGACGCCCGCTGGTTCACCCGCGCGGAGCTTGCGGAGCCCGACAAGCACGGCTTCAGCCTGCCGCGCCGCGATAGCATCGCCCGGCGCTTGATCGAGGACTGGATGGCGCACGCATGACGCGCATCCTGCTGTTCCTGCTGCTGCTATCCGGCTGCGCCCGGGAAAGCGCGCCGGACGCCAGGTGCGACGCCCAGGTGGACCGCGACCCGGAGGTGCGTGACCTGATCATGAAGGGCGCCGGCAGCGAGCACTTCAAGCTAGAAACCGACGACGTGCTGCTGCAGGCCCGGCATCGGGCGCGAGTCGCCTGCCTGCAAAAACTCGGCGTGTTGCCCCAAGGCGGGGTGGAAGCACCGCGGCCGCAGTAAAGAGGCGGGCCGCCATGCCGCCGGCGGCCAGAACGAACGGGGCAGGACATGCAGCACTCTACAGTGACCGCCGCCGGTGCCGAGTTCCACGTCGTATCCGCCGGGTCCGGCCCGACGCTGCTGCTGCTGCATGGCTGGCCGGAATACTGGCGCACCTGGGAGCCGGTGATGCAGCGCCTGTCCCGACGCTTCACGCTGGTTGCCCCGGACCTGCGCGGCTTCGGCGAAAGCGCCAAGCCCGAGGGACCCTGGGGCGCGGAGGACCATGCGCGGGACATGATCGCCGTGCTGGACGCGGTGGGGCTGGGCCGGGTGGGGGTCGTCGGGCATGACGTCGGCGGCTCGATCATGCAGCCGCTGGCGCGCTTGGCGCCGGAGCGCATCGCCGGGCTGTTCTTCTTCGACTTCAGCTATCCCGGCATCGGCGCCCGCATGGGGACGTCCGACCGCCTGAACGAGATCTGGTATCAATCCTTCCACCAGATGCCGATGGCGGCCACGCTGGTCGGCGCCAGCCGCGACACCTGCCGGGCTTATATCGGCTACTTCCTCCGCCACTGGGCATACCGCAAGGATGCGTTCGACGACGTGATGGAGGACTGGGTGGACAACTTCCTCCGCCCCGGCAACCTGGAGGGCGGCTTTGCCTTCTACTGCGGCGCCCACGCAGCGCGGATGGCGATGATTGCCGGCACGGCGCCGGCGCCGGCGCCCATCGCCCTTCCCACCTGCGTGCGCTGGGCCGAGCACGACGCGATCTTCCCGGCAGCCTGGACGGACCGGCTCGGCGAGGTCTTCACCGACCTGGACCTGGCGATCTTCCCCGGCGTCGGCCATTATCCGCACCGGGAAGACTCCGACCGCGCCTCGGCGGAAATCGCCGGCTTCTTCGGACGGGTCCTACCGGACTGACGATTGTCCCGTCCTTCGTAGGGCGGAAGGGTGCCGAGACCGGGAAGAATTTGCTCCTCGCCAGGGCAGGCGGCAGAAGAAGCATTGTGTTTGTTGCCTGATTTCACCGCTCGCCGAGGCGGGAAGCAGCTTGTCACCCAACCTTGCAGCTCGTCCGCCATCCCGATGCACTGGCCAGTGGTGGCATGCGCCGCGTCCCGCGTCATCCACAGCCTGGCGGAGAACAGGATTTTGAAGGCCGCCGCGGGGTCCATGCCGCCCATCAGGCGGGAACCCCCGCCCCAGCCAGCGTTGAACCCCTGGCGCCCAACCCCGCCGGAGGCTCCCATGACCAAGCAAAGACTCGACCTCGACGAGGGCAGCCAGGACCCCTACGCCGGTCCCTCCGGCGGCTACGGTTCGTTGAAATCCGTCACCGAAATCCTGGTGCGTGAGCGCATCCCAGTCAAAGGCACCCGCGCCCTGGTGCACCAGAACAAGCCCAAGGGCTTCATGTGCGTATCCTGCGCCTGGGCTAAGCCGGCCAAGCCCCACCCCGCCGAATTCTGCGAGAACGGCGCCAAGGCTACCGCCTGGGAGATCACCGACAAGACGACGGACCAGAAGTTCTTCGCCAAGCATACGCTGACGGAGCTGGAAACCTGGCGCGACTACGACTTGGAGGAGGCGGGTCGCCTCACCCACCCCATGCGCTGGGATCCCGACAGCGACCGCTACATGCCGGTGTCATGGGAGATCGCCTTCCAGGAGATCGCCCGCGAGCTGCAGGCGGTCCGTCCGGAGCAGGCGGTGTTCTACACCAGCGGGCGCGCGTCGCTGGAAACCAGCTACATGTATCAGCTGTTTGCCCGCATGTACGGCAGCAACCACCTGCCCGATTGCAGCAACATGTGCCACGAAAGCAGCTCGGTGGCGTTGCCTGCCAGCATCGGCGCCGCGGTCGGCACGGCGACCCTGAGCGACTTCGACAACTGCGAGCTGATCTTCTACATCGCCCAGAACGTCGCGACTTCCAGCCCGCGCATGCTGCACCAGTTGCAGGAGGCGGTGGAGCGCGGCGTGAAGATCATCACCATCAACCCGCTGCGCGAGCGCGGGCTGGAGCGCTTTACCAACCCGCAGGCGCCGGAGGAAATGGCGACAGGGGCGGAAACCATCATCTCGTCCCAGTATATGCAGGTGAAGAACGGCGGCGACATCGCAGCACTGTTCGGCATCTGCAAGGCCGTCATCGCCATGGACGACGCCGCACGTGCCGGGCCAAGCAAGGTCGTCGGCGAGGACGGCACGGCGTCGCCGGATGACAGCCCCAGCGGCGTGGTGTTCGCCGCTGCGATGGCCGCCGCCGACACCAAGCGCGTCCTGGATTGGGAGTTCATCCACGAGCACACCGCGGGATTCGAGGAGTTCGCCGCCGCCGCCCGCGGCCATGACTGGGCGGAGCTGGAACGGGTGTCCGGCCTGACCCGCGACGAGATGACCACGGCGGCCGTGGCCTACGTCAAGTCCAGCGCCACCCTCGGCATCTACGGCATGGGCCTGACGCAGCACGCGATGGGCGTGGAAAACGTCCACATGGTGACGAACCTGCTGCTGCTGCGGGGCAACATCGGCAAGCCCGGCGGCAACGTCTGCCCCGTCCGCGGCCATTCCAACGTGCAGGGCCAGCGCACCGTGGGGATCACCGAAAAGCCCGAGTTGGCGCCGCTGGACCAGTTGGAAAAGCTGTATGGCTTCAAGGCGCCGCGCTGGACCGGGCACAGCACCGTGGATGCCTGCAAGGCCATTGGGGATGGGGAGGTGCGGACCTTCATCGGCCTGGGCGGCAACTTCCTGCGTGCCATTCCGGAGACCTCGGCGATGGAGGCCGCCTGGCGCCGCCTGCGCCTGACGGTGCAGATTGCCACCAAGCTGAACCGCAGCCACGTCGTGCACGGGGAGATCGCCTACCTGCTGCCATGCCTCGGCCGGATCGAGAAGGATGTGCAGGCGACGGGGCCGCAGGCTTGCAGCATGGAAAGCTCGGTCGCCCACTTCCACGGCAGCCACGGCCTGGTGGACCCGGTCAGCAAGGACGTGCGCTCCGAGGCCTGGATCGTCGCCGGCATGGCAAAGGAAACGCTGCCACCCAACTCCAACGTGCCCTGGGACGAGTGGGTCGGCGACTACGCCAACGTGCGCGACGCCATCGAGGCGACGTATCCCGAAACCTTCAAGCGCTTCAATGAGCGCTTCCTGCAGCCCGGCGGTTTCGCCCGGCCGTTGCCGGCGCGGGAGCGCAAGTGGGTCACGCGCTCCGGCAGGGCGAACTTCATCACGCCGGACCGGCTGTTCGCAGGGATCGAGGCGGTCGGCGACACGGCGAACGTGCTGCAACTGGCAACCCTGCGGTCCAACGACCAGTTCAACACGACGGTTTACGGCTACACCGACCGGTTCCGCGGAGTGGAGGGGACTCGCCACATCATCTTCATGAACCCGGCCGACATTGCCCGCCTGGGCCTGGCGGGCGGCGACGCCGTGGACCTGACGCCGGCGATCGCGGACGACGGGCACGAGCGCGTGGTGCACGGCTTGCAGGTGGTGCCCTACAACATCCCGGAGGGCTGCGCCGGAGCTTACTTCCCCGAGTGCAACCCGCTGTTCCCGCTGTGGCACCACGACAAGCAGAGCAAGGTGCCGGGCTACAAGGCGCTGCCGGTGCGTGTGGTGCGCTCGGCGACCGGGCGGGTGCCGACGCGGGATCACGATGGGCTGCAGGCGGCGGCGGAGTAGGGCGGAACCCTGCGATCCCTCCGTAGACCTGAGCAGGACGTTCGTTGGTGACGGACGTCCTGCTGCACTGAAGGCACGACGGGCGTTGTCACCACTGTTGTTGGCTGGTCGGACGTCGCGGACCTGGTTCAAGCCAACGTCGCAAGCCGCAACCATCATACACCTTGGACGTAGCCGTTCACAGACACGGCACGCTGCGGTCCCAGGTGGAGGGATCGTGCCATGCTGTCCACTGGACGCATGGCAACTGCCTCGCCTGCGGAGCGGCGGCGCAGCCTTGGACGCACCTACCCCAGGAACCCTTATCCCCGTCCAAGCGTCCTGCCGGGGCAGGCCGGCAGGGGACCAAGGGTGAGCACAGGACTGATCGCATTGCTGGACGATGTCGCCGGGCTGGCGAAGGTCGCCGCGGCGACGCTGGACGATGCCGCAGGCCAGGCGGCACGGGCCGGCGCCAAGGCAGCGGGAGTGGTGATAGACGACGCCGCAGTGACGCCTACCTATGTCACCGGCTTCGCTCCCAGCCGGGAATTGCCGATCGTCGGCAAGATCGCCCTGGGATCGTTGAAGAACAAGCTGCTGTATCTGCTGCCGGCGGCGCTGCTGCTCAGCTTGGTGGCGCCCTGGGCCATCACGCCGCTACTGATGGCCGGCGGCGTTTACCTGTGTTTCGAGGGTGCGGAGAAGATCCTGCACGCCCTGCGCCCGCACCGGGAGGCTCACGCGGCGGCAGCGGCGCCGGTGGACGCCAAGACGTTCGAGGACCAGAAAGTACGCAGCGCCATCCAGACCGACCTGATCCTATCGGCCGAGATCATGGCGATCACGCTCGGCACCGTGCCGGACTCCGCTTTTGCCGTGCAGGCGGCGGTGCTGGCGGTGGTGGGAACGGGGATCACCGGGCTGGTGTATGGCGGCGTGGCGCTGATCGTGAAGGCGGACGACGCCGGGCTGGCGCTGTCCCAGGCGGGGTGGCCGCCCCTGCGCGCGGTGGGCCGTGGATTAGTGGTGGGGATGCCTCCTTTCCTGCGGGTGCTGTCGGTGGTTGGGACGGCGGCGATGGTTTGGGTTGGCGGCGGCATCCTGCTGCACGGGCTGGAGGTGCTGGGGCTGTCCGGCCCGGCCCATGCCGCGCACGCCCTGGCTGCGGCCGCCGCAGGGGCGGCGCCGGCAGGGCAGGCTGTGATCGAATGGCTGGTGGGGGCGGCGGTGTCGGGGGTGTTGGGCTTGGCTGTGGGCGCTGCGGCAATCCCGGTGGCGCAACGGGTGGTGGCGCCGTTGCTGCGCCTGGTGCGGCGGTAGCGTCAGGCAATGCCACGACCGACTGTTTCGCGATGATGGAATTAGCGCGGCAAGCGTGAGAGCACGGGCGGCAGCCAGGCCAGGAGATGCGGCGCCTGGTCGGTCAGGGCTTAGTGGCAATGAGAACCATCTGGCTCAACAGGCCCCTTCGGCCCAACATCTGGAAAGGCGGTGGTGGAGCTGAGGGGAATCGAACCCCTGACCTCCTCATTGCGAATAAGCGGCACGGGTCCGCCACGGGAGGCCTTACTGCGACAGCGGACCCTGGCGGACCTGCATAATACGTTGTTTTAGCAAGCTTGGATTCTTGCACTCTCTGACATTATCCGCCAAGGTCCGACACAGGACGTCATCTAGCGGGGTCCGCTACGGGTCCGCTGGCACGTATCGGACCCCGGCAATGGCAGGGGATGCAGGGCATGGGAACTAAGCTGACCGAACGGGAAATCGAGCGGCTGGCGTGCCCCCCCGGCAAGCGAGACTGCATGGTTTTCGACACGGAACAACGGGGCCTGGCCGTGCGCGTGGTAGCGTCCGGCAGCAAGTCCTACTTGGCGCAGTATGTGACCGCAGGGCGTAAGCGCCGGGTGCCGCTGGGCAGCGTGGACGCTATCAGCCTGGCCGCCGCCCGCGCCGCCGCCCGCACTGTTATGGGGGATGTTGCCAAGGGCACAGACCCGGCGGCCCAGCGTAAGGCTGCGGCGGAGAGCGTCAAGGTTGAAGCCTTGCGGGAGCGCATGACGCTGGCCCGGCTTGTCGAGGATTGGGAGCGGCTGCACTTGGCCCACCGCAGCGCGCGCTATCGCAAGGACGCAACCGAGTCCCTGAAACGCGCCTTGCCGGATTGGTGGAACCGCCCGGCGGAGCGGCTGGCACGCAAGGACGTGGTTGCCATCGTGGATCGTCTTACGCCCAGCGTCGCCCGCGCCCTGGCCGCCTATGGCCGCGCCTGCTTTGCCTGGGCCGTGCGCCGCGGCAGCGTGCCGGGCAATCCCTTTGTGGAATTGCCGGTGGCGTCCAGCAACGTGCAGCGGGATCGGGTGCTGACCGACGCCGAAGCCGTGAAGGTGTGGAAGGCCGCAGTAGCGGACGCGACCCCATACGGTCCCATCGTCCGGCTGCTGCTGCTGACCGGCCAGCGCCGGGACGAAGTGCGCGGCATCACCTGGGAGGAGGTCGCGCCGGACCTGGCGACCTGGACAATACCGGGGGAGCGCACAAAGAACGGACAGCCCAGCGTGGTGCCGCTGTCCGCCCCAGCGCAGGCTATCCTACGCACCCAGCTGGCGGCGGTGCGGGACCAGCGCCGCGGGCTGGTGTTTCCTGGCGAGGGCGGCAAGGTGATGTTCGGCAACTGGTCCAAGAGCAAGTCCGGGTTGGACAAAGCAGCGGGCGTGACGGGTTGGCGCCTGCATGACCTGCGCCGGACGGTGGCAACCGGCCTGCAACGGCTGGGGGTCCGCTTGGAGGTGACGGAGGCGGTGTTGAACCATGTGAGCGGCAGCCGCGGCGGAATCGTCGGCATCTACCAGCGCCACGACTGGGCGGCGGAGAAGCGGACCGCGCTGGATGGTTGGGCGGCGCATGTCGTGGCCGCGGTGGCAGGCGCCGACGCCCCCGCCAAGGTTGTGCCCCTGCGGCGGAGCCGGAAGGCGGCTGCGTCTTAGGGTCGCCATGCACTACCGCAAGGCAGGCTTTATCACGCTCCGGGAAGCCATCACCCGCGTTGCTGTGTGAATCAGCGTGGAAGAGTGTCCCGGCTTAAGGGGTGATCAGCGTGGAAACG
>CAXTDP010000174.1:0-9280 GCA_964242295.1 uncultured Acetobacteraceae bacterium
CACTTTGGCAAATGTCCCGGCAGGCCCGCCAGCTACCTGTTTCCTCCGCCGCCATTGGCGAAGCCTGGCTCCGCGGGATTTACGCGTCCCGCGGGACTCGGTTGGATGCCCCCTGAGTATGTGCCGTCTCCCGACTGGGAGCAGGTGATGGGGAGCGCCAAAGACACGGCCGCCAGCAGAGCAGCGCGTCGGACAGCGGACAGCTTCATGCCAAGGCAACGCGGGATGGCGTAGGCCGTTCCTTGCCGTGCCTTATGCCGGGCTGCACCAGTCTCGCCGAGAGCAGCCGCCCTGCCTGCCAGTATTTGCCAACGTCCAGACGAGGTGGATCGTCTTTCGTCCAGGCTGGACACGGGCCGGGTCAGCCGCAGGCATTCCCACGCAGCGCCCAGGACACCACGCGTCCGCCGGACAGTTCAAATGTCGTTTCACACCCGCGCTCGATCAGTTGCGGCGGAAAGCCGCCGAAGCCGCCATAGCCGTATCCAAAGTAGCCGAAGCCACCGAAGAACGGCCCGCCCGGAAGCAGGTCGGTGCGCCGCTCATCATAGGCGATGAACTTGCGCCCGGCGGTTTCATAGGTGCGCGTCGGCACGCCGAACTGCCGGACGACCTCGGTGTCCGGCTGGCCGACCAGGGACGCCAGGACCTGCCGCCGGTCCGGGCCGGACGCGCACGCCGCAATGCCGAGGCAAAGCGCCAAGGTAAGATGCCGCATCATCCCCACCTAGTTGGAGCGGCCCGAGGCAGGTTCAATCCGTGGGCAGCCACTGCACCTGGCTGATCCGGTCCGCCCCGGACGCTGCCATCGCCAGCCGGTCGAAGCCGAGCGCGATGCCGGACGCCGCCGGCATCCCATGCGCGAGCGCCGCCAGGAAATCCTCGTCGAGCGGCCAGTCTGCGCCATGCAGCGCGTGGCGGCGGGCGCGGTCGTCCTCGAACCGGGCGCGCTGCTCCGCGGCGTCGGTCAGCTCCTCGAAGGCATTGGCCAGCTCCATGCCGCACAGGAACAGCTCGAAGCGGAGCGCCACCCGGGGGTCGGCCGGGTCGCGCCGGGCCAGGGCGGCCTGGGCGGCGGGCCAGTGCGTCAGGAAGGTCGGGTGCGCCTGGCCCAGATGCGGCTCGACCCGCTCCAGCAGCAGGCGGAAGAACAGGTCCTCCCAGCCTTCCCCGTCCCGCAGCGACGACCGGGAGCCGGCGGCCAGGGCCGGGGCGTCGCCGGCGGTGGCCAGCACATCCACCCCGGCGTGCCGTTGGAAGGCATCGGCGACGGTCAGGCGTTCGAACCGGTTAAGGCCGGTCGCCACACCGCCGCTGCGGACCGTCGGCGGCAGGACAGCACGCAGCAGGGCCTCGGTCTCGTCCATCAGGCCGGCGAAGGGCAGGCCGGGGCGATACCACTCCAGCATCGTGAACTCGGCGGCATGGCGGGCGCTGCCTTCCCCGTTGCGCCACACCCGCGCCAACTGGAACACCGGCCCGGCGCCGGCGACGAGTAGGCGCTTCATGGCGAACTCTGGGCTGGTGTGCAGCCATAAGGGACGGGTTACACCATCGGGCGCCTCCTGGACCGTGCGGAACGCGCGGAGGTGGACCTCTTCGCCAGGAGTCGCGACGGCATAGGGGGTTTCGACCTCGGTATAGCCGCGGGCGCCGAAGAAGGCGCGGACACCCTGGGTCAGCAAGGCCCGGCGACGCAGGAACGGCATCCGGGCAGCAAGGCTGTCGGGATGCCAGTCAGGGATGCGCTGGTCGGTCATGCCAAGCGAGGCAGCATGGCCCCAGCCGGGACGCAAGCCCGGCCGGGGGGACGCCGGCCTATGCCCGGCGGCGAAGACCCGCCATCCCGGCCAAGCCGGCGAGCGCCGCGGATCAGCGGCAGGCCTTGGACGCGGCAGGGTGAACCGCTAAGTGTCGGCTGTGGGAACATTGCCGGAACCCTTCTTCACCTGGTTCAACCGCCGCGGCTGGGTCGCTCGTCCGCACCAGTTGGCGATGATCGCGGCAGCCGATGCCGGCGAAAGCGCGCTGCTGATCGCCCCGACCGGCGGCGGCAAGACCTTGGCCGGCTTCCTGCCCAGCCTGATCGACCTCGCCGCCCGCCCCCGCGCCGGGCTGCACACGCTGTATGTCAGCCCGCTTAAGGCCCTGGCCACCGACATCGCCCGCAACCTGCTCACGCCGATTGAGGACATGGCGCTGCCCATCGCCGTCGAGACCCGCACCGGCGACACTCCGGCCAACCGCCGCGCCCGGCAAAAGGCCGCGCCGCCCAACCTGCTGCTGACCACGCCCGAAAGCCTGGCGCTGCTGTTGTCCCAGGCGGACGCGCTCACCCTGTTCGCCGGGCTGTCCACGGTCGTCATCGACGAGATACACGCCCTGGCCGGCACCAAGCGCGGGGATCAGTTGGCGCTCTGCCTCGCGCGCCTGACCACCATAGCGCCTGGCGCCCGGCGCATCGGCCTGTCCGCCACCGTCGCGCACCGGCAGGCGCTGCTGGATTGGGTTGGCGCCGGGACCACTCCGCGGCTGGTGGAGCAGGCGCAGGGCGCGCCCCCTGCCCTGTCCATCCTGTTGCCGGAGGACCGGTTGCCCTGGTCCGGCCACATGGGCCTGAACAGCGCCGGCGCCATCTTGGAGCGGATTGGCGCCCAGGGTATGACCATCGTGTTCGTGAACACCCGCGCCCAGGGCGAGCTGCTGTTCCAGGCGCTGTGGAAGATCAACACCGACACCCTGCCCATCGCGCTGCATCACGGCAGCCTGGACATCGCCCAGCGCCGCAAGGTGGAGGCGGCGATGGCGGACGGGCGCCTGCGCGCCGTGGTGGCGACCAGCTCGCTCGACCTCGGGATAGACTGGGGCGGGGTGGACCAGGTGATCCAGGTCGGCGCGCCCAAGGGCACCAGCCGCCTGCTGCAGCGGGTCGGCCGCGCCAACCACCGCATGGACGAGGTGAGCCGCGCCATCCTGGTGCCCGCCAACCGCTTCGAGCTGCTGGAATGCGAGGCGGCCATCGAGGGCGTGGCCGCCGGGGAGCAGGACGGGGAAACGCCGCGGCCCGGCGGATTGGACGTGCTGGCGCAGCACCTGCTGCTGACCGCCGCCGCCGGGCCGTTCCACCCCGGCGACATGCTGGCCGAGGTGCGCCGCGCCCAGCCCTATGCCGCGCTGTCGCAGGGGGACTTCGACGATACGCTGCGCTTCGTCGAGGACGGCGGCTATGCTCTGCAGGCCTATGACCGCTACCGCAAGCTGTTCCGCGACAGCGAGGGCCGGGTGCAGGTCATGGGGGAGCGCGTGGCCCGCCAGGCCCGCATGAACCTGGGCACCATCGTGGAGGCGCCGCTGCTGAAGGTCCGCCTGACCGGACGCGGCGGCGCGCCGCTGGGCGAGGTCGAGGAGGGTTTTGTTAATATGATGACCCCCGGCGACACCTTCATGTTCGCCGGGCGGCTGCTGCGCTACGTCCGCCTGCGCGAAACCACGGTGGAGGTCGCCGAGGGCGGCAAGGGGGAGCCGATGGTCCCCGCCTATGCCGGAAGCAAATATCCGTTGACCAGCGGCCTAGCCGCCAGGGTCCGCGCCATGCTGCACGACCCCTCGACCTGGCACAACTTCCCGGAGCAGGTGCGGGACTGGCTGGGGATGCAGACCATCCGGTCGGAGTTGCCCGGCCCGGACGACCTGCTGGTCGAGACCTTCCCGCGCAACGGCCGCTGGTACACCGTCGCCTACTGCTTCGAGGGGCGCAACGCCCACCAGACCCTCGGCATGCTGCTGACCCGGCGAATGGAGCGGTTCGGCTATGCCCCGCTCGGCTTCGTCGCCACCGACTACGTGATCGCGGTGTGGTCTGCCGAGGAGCCTGCCGACGTGCCGGCGCTGTTCGAGCAGGACATGCTGGGCGACGACCTGGAAGCCTGGATGGCGGAAAGCAGCATGCTGCGCCGGACATTCCGCAACGTGGCGGTGATCTCCGGCCTGATCGACCGCAACCTGCCCGGGGCGGAGCGCAGCCGGCGCCAGGTCACGGTTAACACCGACCTGATCTACGACGTGCTGCGCCGGCACCAGCCGGACCATGTGCTACTGCGCGCCACGCGCAACGACGCCGCCGGGGGCCTGACCGACCTGGGCCGCCTGTCCGGCATGCTGGGGCGGGTCGCCGGCCGGGTACGGCATCTCAGGCTCAGCCGGGTGTCGCCGCTGGCGGTGCCGGTGCTGCTGGACATCGGACGCGAAACCGTGCGTACCGGCGGATCGGAGGACGATCTGCTGGCCGAGACCGAGGCGCTGGTGGCGGAGGCGTCCGGCGAGGGCGAGGTGAGCCAGGCGCCGATCCGCGTCGCCTTCGTCCACCGCGCCAACCTGGCGATCCTGCAACGCAAGCCGAAGCCGCCCAAGGACGCCCGTATAGAATGACCGCCGCCAGCTTGCACTTCATGGGCGAACGCCTGATGCTGGACCCGCTTGGGGCGGTTTGGTGGCCGGCGGCCGGGCTGCTGGCGGTGGCGGACCTGCACTTCGAGAAGGGATCGGCGGCGGCGGCGCGCGGACAGTTGGTGCCACCGTGGGACACGCGGCTGACGCTGGACCGCCTGGCGCTGCTGCTGCGCCGCTGGCAGCCGCGGACCGTGGTGGCGCTGGGCGACAGCTTCCACGACGCGGATGGCGCAACCCGCATGGCTCCGGGGGACGCCGCACGGCTGCTGGCGATGGCCGAGGCGGCGCATTGGGTGTGGGTGCTGGGCAACCACGACCCGCGCCCGCCCGCCGGGCTGCCGGGCACTGCAGTGCATGCGTGGGTGCAGGGACCGCTGACCTTCCGGCACGAAGCGCAGACCGGCGCCGACGGCGAACTCTGCGGTCATCACCATCCCAAGGCCACCGTAGCCACACGGGCCGGCGTAGTGACACGCCCCTGCTTCGTGACGGACCCGCGGCGGATCATGTTGCCGGCAATGGGCGCCTATACCGGAGGACTGGATGTGGCGCACCCGGCCATCGCCCAGCTTTTCCCGCGCGGTGGGCGGGCCTTCCTGCAGGGGACCGAGCGGCTGTTCAGCTTCACGCTCGGGCAGCTACGGGGCGGGCGGGAGATGCAGGCGCCAGGCCCGGCTGGGGAAGCGGCCGGGCGATTCGCCTACCCGCACAGGGCGACAACGCGCTGACGGCGCCGGCGAGGTCCAACAGGAGCCGCCGCACGTTACCTAGCTGCCGCCTTCGCTCGCGGCGCGTCAGGCGCGCGCCAGCCGCCCTGCCGCATGAACCCGAACGCGCTGTTCCGTCGGTGCCGCTTTGCCGATCCGCCGTTACAGGCGAGAACACGATTCAAGGCGCGGCGTCAATCATGCGTTGCTTGATCGCCGACGTAGTGCCAGACAAAACTTGACAATCCCGTTCCGCAGCCGCCTTCCATGGCCTGCCTGACGGGTCCCTGTTGAGGAGGGCGTGATGGACGGCTCCACTAATTTGCTGCGGCCGGCCGGCGCGCTCCGTTCGGGCGCACAAAGCCTTGAGGCGACCAGCATCTTCGGCCTCGTCATCCTCGCCGCCGCCATCCTGTGGTGGCGCTGGGTCGGCTACCAGGGGCACGACGACGCCTACTACGCCGCTGCGGCCCTGGATTGGGTGCAGAACTTCCCTGCCGTGGGCATGGACCACTGGGCGTTGCGCTACCCGCTCGTGGTGCCAACCGCGGGGATCATTGCCCTGTTCGGTCAGTCGGTCTGGGCACTCGCGGCAGTTAACGTCGTCGCGTATGCCGCCTTCCTCCTCGTGACCTACTTTGCCGTCCGCCACTGGTTTGGTTGGCTCGCGGCGGCCTTGGTGACGCTGATCGGCATCGTGCTGCCGCAGTTCCCGGTGCAGGCGACCTATGCCAACCCGGACCTGCTGGAGATGGCGCTGGTGATGGCGTCGTTCTGGACGCTGATGCTGGCGCGTGAGCGTCGCGGGCCGCCAGGGTTGCTGCTGCTCTGTGGCGTCCTGGCGGGCATCGGCTTCCTGACCAGGGAAACCACGCTGTCCCTGGTGTTTCTGTATGGCCTGCTGTTCCTGTTCCGCCCGGCCATGCCGCGCTGGCGCTACCTCCTGGTCGGGCTGGGCTTCGCGGTGATGGTAGGGGCGCAGACGGGCTACTTGGCCGTCCGCACCGGCGACCCGCTCCACCGCGTCCACCTGTCCGCCACCCACGACCAGGTGGACCGGGGCGCGAAGCAGGCCGCCGCCGCCAGCGAGGGCCGCGCCCTGGACAGCGAGGGGGTGCTGGCGATCTCCCCGGTGGTTGCGCCGCTGGCCGCCATCTTCATCAGCCAAAAGTATGGGCTGCTGTTCTTTCTGGCGATCCCCGCCTACGCCGTCCTTCGTGCCGGCAGGTGGATGACGGCCGGCCAGCGCTCGGTGGTGGATTGCGCGGCGTTGGGCGCGCTCGTCGCCTTCCTGTTCGTGGCGGTAAACGCGACCATCCTCTACGTCGTGCCCCGCTACTTCATGGTCCCTGCGGCCCTGGCCGCCGTGCCTGTGGCAGTGCTGGGCGTCCGTTGGCTTGGGGCAGGCAGCGTGAGGCGGGCGGCGGCGGCGGTGCTGGGCCTGGGCTTCGTCGCGAGTTCGTTCGGCTTGCTATACCTGGAGAATACGAGGCCGCTGCTGGCGGAGGAGCGTCTCGTCGAAGCCGTCGCAGCCGCGGACGGGACCGTCCACGTCAATCCCGAAACGGCCGGGCGCCTGCAATACCTGCTGCTGACCCAAGGACTGCAGAGCCGCGTGACCTCATCCCCGCCCGCACCCGGCGACCTGGTGATGGCCGTGGATGGCGTCGTCCAGGCCTGCGTGCGCTCGTCCGGCTGTCCCGCGCGCGAACGCATGCTGCCGTTCATGCCGGGACCCGGCTGGACCGAGCTGGCCCGTTACGAGCCGCCGCACCGGGCGATTGCCGGGCTGCTGCGTGCGCTCGGAGTGGAGCGGTTCATACCGGCTGACATCCTGCACAAGGTCGAGCAGCCCGGGGTGGATGCGATCATCTACCGGGTCCAGGCATAAGTTGGCATCCATGCCGGCCAAGGCGGCGCGGCCTTCCCAAGCCGCCACGGCTGCGCCCGCTGCCCCCCGTCCCAAGGCCAGACGGCGCCTTCCACGATGGCCGGCGTTAAAGGGCAAAGTCACAGTCAGGTGACCCGAAGCGGTGCGGGATCGGTGAGAACCGTCCCGGCAGCGTCCTGGCCGCAACCATCTGGCTTACGGCAGCTTGCCATCCGAACACGGGCGGGCAGTAGCGCCCTCGCCTCCGCCCCGCCATCCGGTCCCGCAGCACTAGCACGGCTTTGAACCATCCTAGTATGGACGAGGCCGCCCTGCGCCCCCAAGTCCCTTCATCATAGCTTATCGCAAACCCTCGAAGGGGCCATCCCATGACCAAGCGGCCCGGCAAGGCCGACGCTCCGCCTCCTGTGCTTGTCTGGTTCCGCGGCGACCTGCGGGTGCAGGACCATGCGGCGTTGGACGCGGCCATCGCTGGCGGCCATCCGGTCCTGCCAGTCTATGTGCTCGACGACGACTCACCGGGCTGCTGGCGCCTCGGCGGCGCTTCGCGCTGGTGGCTGCACCACAGCCTCGCGTCGCTCGGCGCGGAGCTGACGCGCCTTGGAGCACCGCTTGTCCTGCGCCGCGGCCGGGCAGGGCCGGTGCTGGCGGACTTGGCGCGGGAAACTGGCGCAGTGGCGGTCCACGCCGGCCACCAGCATGAACCCTGGGCACGCCAGGCCACCGACGAGGTTCAGGCCGCGTTGGCGGCAGCAGGCGCCACGCTGCACCTGCACCGCACCCAAACCCTGTTCGACCCCGACGGCGTACGCACGAAGACCGCCGGCATTTACGGCGTTTACACGCCCTTCGCCAAGCAGCTCCGTGCCCGCGGCAGCCCCGGCGAACCGCTGCCCGCGCCCGGGCATATCCCTGCCGGCCCAGCCGTCCCGTCCGACCCGCTGGAAAGCTGGAACCTGCTGCCGCATCAGCCGGACTGGTCCACCGGGTTCAACATGTGGCAACCTGGCGAGGCCGCGGCGCACGCCCGCCTCCGTGCATTCCTGGACCGCGCCGTGCACGGCTACGACACCGGGCGCAACCTGCCGGGACAGGAAGGCACCAGCGGCCTATCCGCCCACCTGCACTGGGGCGAGATCAGCCCCCGCCAGGTTTGGCATGTCGCCGAGCAGGCGGCGCAGGGGACCGGCAAGGGCCTCGAAACCTTTCTGGGCGAGATCCTGTGGCGTGAGTTCTCGGCCTACCTGCTGTTCCACAAGCCCGACATGCCGGAGCGGCCGATGCGCCCGGCCTTCGCCGCCCTGCCCTTCCGCGACGCCCCGGCGGAGTTGCGGGCCTGGCGGCGCGGGCACACCGGCATCCCGGTCGTGGACGCGGGGATGCGGCAACTGTGGCAGTCCGGCTGGATGCACAACCGCGTCCGCATGATCGCCGCGTCGTTCCTGGTGAAGCAGCTACTGATGGACTGGCGGGCCGGCGAGGACCATTTCTGGGACACGCTGGTGGATGCCGACCTCGCCAGCAACGCCGCGTCCTGGCAGTGGATCGCCGGGTCCGGCATAGACAGCCAGCCGTTCTTCCGCGTGTTCAACCCGGTCAGCCAGGGCGAAAAATGGGATCCCGAGGGCATCTATGTCCGCAAGTGGGTGCCGGAACTGGCGGCCCTGCCCGCCAAGTACGTCCACGCGCCCTGGACCGCCCCGGCCGATGTGCTGGCGGCGGCGGGCATCGTGCTCGGCACCACGTATCCCAAGCCGCTGGTGGACTTGGCCGAGGCACGCGCCCGCGCGCTGGACGCCTACCGCCGCACGGTGAAAGGCGCTGCCCCGGCAAACAGCCCTACTGACTTGGAGGCCGCATGATCCCTGCCGGCGTCGGCCTGCGGGTTGTAGGCGACGTGCACGGCGACATCCGGGCCTTCCGGGCCGCTACGGCAACGGACCGCTTCGTGGTGCAGTTGGGTGACCTCAGCGATCACGGCCCCGACAGCGCCGCGGTGCTGCGGACGATGTTCGAGCTGATGGACGAGGGGCGCGGCCTGTTCATCCTGGGCAACCATGACCGCAAGCTTGGCCGGGCCTTGGCGGGCCAGGCCGTGCGGATGGACGCGGCGCTGGAGGCGACGCTGCGCGGCCTGGACGACGCGCTGCGCTCCCGCGCGCTGCAGGAGGTGTCGCGGGCGCCGGCCTGGCTGTCCCTCGGCAGCATCGCCTTCGTGCACGGCGGCTTCCAC
>CAXTDP010000175.1:0-1692 GCA_964242295.1 uncultured Acetobacteraceae bacterium
CGCCGCGCAGTTCCCCAGCACCCTCAACCCGTTCATAGATCCCGAGGTCATCAAGGGATATGCCCTGGCCTTCGCGCAGCGGCAGATCAGCGGATACGACAAGGACTGGCACCCCGTCTGCCTGCTGTGCGCCGAGCTGCCGTCGCTGGAGAACGGCCTTGCGGCGATCGAGGACCGCCCCGAGGGGACCAAGGGGATGAAGATCACCATCAAGCTCAAGCCCGGCTTGATGTGGGGCGACGGCAAGCCGGTGACGGCGCGCGACATCGCCTTCACCTGGAAGCTGGCGGCCAATCCCAACACCGGGTCCGGCAACACCTATCCTTGGGCGCGCGCGAGCGGGGTGGACGTGGTGGACGACAGCACCGCCGTCCTGCACACCGACCGCGTCATCAACGACTACATGATGTGGGACCAGATCGTCCCCGAGCACCTGGAAGGCGAGATCGCTGCCAAGGCCACCAACCCCGGCGACTACATCAAAAACACCCTGTATGCGCGGGAGCCGACGACGGCCGGGCTGTGGAACGGCCCGTATATGATCACCCAGTATCAGTCAGGCTCCCAGGTGGTGTTCGAGCCGAACCCGCACTGGCCCGGCCCCAAGCCGGCGCTGCGCCGCATCGTGCTCCGCACCATCGAGAACACCGCTGCCCTACAGGCCAACCTGCTGTCCGGCGACGTGGACCTGGTGGCCGGGGAGGGCGTGGGCCTGACGATTGACCAGGCGCTGGCGCTGCGGAAGCAGGCGCCCGACCGCTTCAACTACGAGTTCCGTCCCAGCCTGACCTATGAGCACATAGACCTCAACCTGGACAATCCGCTGCTGAAGGACGTGCGAACCCGCCGCGCCCTGCTGCTGGCGACCGACCGGCAGGCGCTGGCCACCCGGCTGTTCGAGGGGCTGCAGCCGGTCGCCGCCACCTGGGTCAACCCGCTGCACCCGATGTATGACGCCAGCATCAAGCCTGCCCCCTACGACCTGCCGGGCGCCAAGAAGCTGATGCAGGAGGCCGGCTGGACCCCTGGCCCCGACGGCATCTGCCGCAATGCCGCGGGGCAGCGGCTGTCGCTAGAGATCACGACCACCGCCGGCAACCGGCTACGCGAGCTGACGGAGCAGGTGCTGCAAAACAACTGGAAGGCCGCCTGCGTGGACGTCACAATCAAGAACGAGCCGGCGCGGACCCTGTTCGGCGTGACCCTCAAGCAACGGCAGTATACGGGACTGGGCATGTATGGCTGGTCCAGCACCGTCAGCGAGTCCCCGCGCCGCACCCTGGGCACCAGCGACATCCCGGCGGCGGCCAACAGCTATGGCGGCGCGAACTATCCCGGGTTCAGCAACAACGAGATGGACGCCAACATCGCCAAGGTCGAGGCCGAGCTGGACCCTGCGAAGGCCAAGGCCGACTGGTCGGTGATGCAGCGCACCTACGCCGAGCAGGTCCCGGTCCTGCCGCTGTTCTTCCGGGCGGAGCCGCACATCGTGCCGAAGTGGCTGACCGGCTACCAGCCGCTCGGCAACGGCTACAACGTCGGCATCTTCGCCGAGAACTGGAAGCCGCAGTGAAAAGGCTGCCTTCCTTCTCCCTCCGGGAGGGGGTCGGGGTGAGGGAGACCGCAAGCGCGACGCCGGCCTGTGCAAGGGCCTGTTCTTAAAGTGGGGCTGACCTAGTGCTGCGTGGCTTC
>CAXTDP010000175.1:1702-9242 GCA_964242295.1 uncultured Acetobacteraceae bacterium
CCCCAACCCTCTCCCGGAGGGAGAGGGAGCTGTGCGTGCTCCCTCCAATAATGCCGCGGTTCTTGAGGTTGGCGACCTCCATGTCACGTTCGACCTTCCCGGCGGCCCCCGGACCGTCGTCGCCGGCGTCGGCTACAGCATCCCTGCGGGCCGCACCCTGGGCGTCGTCGGCGAAAGCGGCTGCGGCAAGAGCATGACGGCCTTGGCCCTGATGGGCCTGGTTCCCCGGCCCGGCCGCGTCACCGGCAGCATACGGTTCCAGGGACGCGAGATCGCCGGGCAGTCTGCCGCCGACTGGCAGGCGATGCGCGGCGCGCAGGTCGCGATGGTGTTCCAGGACCCGATGTCCGCCCTGAACCCGACCATGCCGGTCGGCCGCCAGATCGGCGAAGCCCTGGTGCTGCACGAGGGTGTGGCCTGGCCCACCGCCCTGGACTGGGCCGCCGACCTGCTGGACAAGGTAGGCATTCCCGCCGCACGCGAGCGTGCCCGCGCCTACCCGCACCAGATGAGCGGCGGCCAGCGCCAGCGCGCGATGATCGCGATGGCCCTGGCCTGCCGCCCTGCCCTGCTGGTGGCCGACGAGCCGACGACGGCGCTGGACGTGACGATCCAGGCGCAGATCCTGGACCTGATGCTGGGCCTGCAGGAGGAGACCGGCGCCGCCATCCAGTTCATCAGCCACAACCTGGCCGTCATCAGCGAGTTGGCGCACGAGGTGGTCGTCATGTATGCCGGCCGCGTCGTGGAGCGTGCCCCGGCGGACGCGCTGTTCGCCCAGCCGCTGCACCCCTACACCGCCGGGCTGATCGCGACGCTGCCGGACCCGGCCCGGCGGGTGGCGCACCTGCCCGTCATCGCTGGCGGCGTTCCCGACATGGGCAGCAAGGTGTCCGGCTGCCGCTTCGCCCCGCGTTGCCCCAAGGCGATCCTCGCCTGCACCGCCGCCGAGCCGCCGTTGGAGGAACACGCGCCGGGCCGCTGGGCCGCCTGCATCCGGGTAGGGGCATGACGCCCTTGATGGCTGTGGAGGGGGTGAGCGTCCACTTTCCCCAGGGTGGCGGCCTGTTCAAAAAGGCCCGGGTGCTGCGCGCGGTGGAGAATGTTTCCTTCGAGGTCGCCCCGGGGGAGGCCCTGGCCCTGGTGGGCGAGAGCGGCAGCGGCAAGAGCACGCTGGGCAATGTCGTCGCCGGGCTGCGCGAGCCGACGCAGGGTACCGTGCGGTTCGAGGGACGGGCGCCGGACGCAGCCAGCCGCCGAGCCATCCAAGTGGTGTTCCAGGACCCCTACGGCGCGTTGGACCCGCGGATGCCGGTGTCGGAGATCATCGCCGAGCCGCTCCGCATCCAGGGCATCGGCAGCGCCGCCGACCGCCGTGCCCGCGCCGCCGAGCTGGTGGAGCAGGTCGGGCTGCCGCGCGACGCCTTGAATCGCTACCCGCACGAGTTCAGCGGCGGGCAGCGCCAGCGCATCGCCATCGCCCGTGCCCTTGCCCCCGGCCCCCGCCTGATCGTGGCGGACGAGCCGTTGTCGGCGCTGGACGTGTCCATCCAGAGCCAGGTGCTGAACCTGATGCGGGATTTGCAGACGGGGCATGGACAGACGGGGCACGGTGGGCAGGGCTTAGCCTACCTGTTCATCAGCCATGACCTGGCGGTGGTGCATCACCTGGCCGACCGGGTGGCGGTGCTCTACCTGGGCCGGCTGGTGGAGGTCGCGGCTCGCGACGCCCTGTTCGCCCGGCCGGCCCACCCCTACACCCAGGCGCTGCTGGACGCGGTTCCGCGTATCGGCCGCCGGCGGGCACGTGGGGCGGCGATCCGGGGCGAGATGCCAAGCCCACTGGCCCCACCGCCGGGCTGCGTGTTCCACCCGCGCTGCCCAAAGGCGCAAGCGGTGTGCCGGACCGACCCGCCGAGGCTGCGCGAGTTGGCGCCGGGCCAGGCCGCAGCGTGCCACTTCCCATGGTAAGCACTTCTTCCTTCCCCCTCTTCCTTCGGGAGAGGGAGTCAGACACGGCCCGCCGCCACCGATGACCCGATTTATCCTCCGCCGCCTTGTGCAGACCCTGGTCGTGCTCCTGGTCATGTCATTCGCCATCTATTGCCTGATCGGCCTGATGCCCGGCGATCCCATAGACCTCATGATGGCCAGCAACCCCGGCATGACGCCGGAGGCGGCGCAGCGGCTGCGCGCCATCTACGGCCTCGACCAGCCCCTGGTGCTGCGCTACCTGCACTGGCTGCAGGCCGCCCTGCAAGGCGACCTTGGCTACAGCCGCGTCCATGCGCGCCCGGTACTGCAGGTGATGGGGCCGGCGCTGTGGCAGACCTCCAAGCTGATGCTAGGCGGCTTCACCCTGGCCGTCGTGCTGGCCCTGGCGCTCGGCACGCTCGCGGCGCTGCGGCCCGGCGGCTGGGTGGACGGACTGGTCAGCGTACTGGCGCTGGCCGGGGTGTCGGTGCCGGTGTTCTGGCTGGCGCTGGTGTTCATCCTGGTGTTTGCCGTCAACCTGCACTGGCTGCCGGCGGGGGGCACCGCGAACGTCGGCGACGGCGGCTGGGCGGACGTGCTGCGGCACCTGGCGCTGCCGGTGCTGACGCTGGCCTTGTCCACCGCCGGGCAGTTCGTGCGCTACGTCCGGGCGGCGATGGTGGACGTGCTGCGCATGGACCACATCCGCACCGCCAGGGCCAAGGGCGCCCCCGAGGCGCGGGTGATCCGCGTCCATGCCCTGCGCAACGCCATGATCCCCGTGGTCACCGTGGTCGCCCTCAGCTTCGGCACGCTGTTCGGCGGCGCGCTGATTACCGAGACCATGTTCGCCCAGCCCGGCATGGGCAAGATGATCTACGACTCCATCCTGGGCAACGACTTCAACCTGGCGCTTGCCGGCCTGCTGTTCGCCACGCTCGTGACGCTGGTAAGCAACCTGCTGGCGGACCTGGCCTATGGCTGGCTCGACCCGCGGATCAGCCTGAGATGAGCGTCGCCATGACCACCACCACCGAGGCGGCCGTCAGCCCGTGGCGGCTGCGGCTGCGACGCTTCCGCCGGCATCGCACCGGCATGGTAGCGCTGGGATTGCTGATCCTGCTGGTGCTGTTCTGCCTGGCTGCCTGGCCGGTGCAGGCTTGGCTCGGCGTGGACCCGACGACGACGGACCTGCTGGGCCGGTTCGACCCGCCGGGGCCGGTCCACCTGCTGGGCACGGATGACGCCGGGCGGGACGTGCTGGTGCGGCTGATGACCGGCGGCCAGATCAGCCTGCTCGTGGGGCTGATCGCGACCATGGTGGGCGCCGTGGTGGGCGTGGCGATCGGAGTTGCCGCCGGCTACTTCGGCGGTGCGGTGGACGGCGCCTTGATGCGCGTCACCGATGGGGTGCTGGCGCTGCCGCTGCTGCCGCTGCTGATTGTGCTGGGGGCGCTGGACCTGACGAAGCTGGGGTTCTCGCCGGACTTCGCCCGCTCCGGCGCCGCCGGGTTCTGGCGCGTGGTGGTCATCATCGCCCTGTTCGACTGGACGGCCGTGGCCCGGGTGGTCCGGGCCGCGACGCTTTCGCTCAAGGAGCGGGAGTTCGTGACCTCCGCCCGGGCCAGCGGCGGCGGGGCCTGGTATGTCGTCCTGGCGCATATCCTGCCGAACGTCGCCAGCCCGCTGATCGTGGCGCTCACGCTGACGGTCGGACGGGTGATCCTGTTCGAATCCGTGCTGAGCTTCCTCGGGTTCGGCATCGTCCCGCCGACGCCGAGCTGGGGCAACATGCTGAACAACGCCCAGGATCTGGTGACGACGGCGCCGCTGCTGGCGATCCTGCCGGGGCTGCTGATCTTCCTGACGGTGATCGCGGTGAACCTGCTCGGCGACGGGCTGCGCCAGGCATTCGACCCGCGCGGGGAATAAGCCGGGCACAACGCTGGCCGCAGACCGGCCCACCGCATGACAGCGGTTGCTCCGCGCGTCAGATTGTTGCACATTGAAATCATCCTTTGGAGGTCCCGCCTTTGGCGACCGCGCACCTTAATATGCTGGCCGCCGC
This sequence comes from uncultured Acetobacteraceae bacterium, assembly GCA_964242295.1. GTDB lineage: Bacteria > Pseudomonadota > Alphaproteobacteria > Acetobacterales > Acetobacteraceae > DASWOJ01. The sequence goes on from CAXTDP010000175.1 coordinate 5,745, forward strand.
CCGGCCAGGCGGCGCGCCACAAGTCACCGTCCTACTCGGGTCCGGCCACCAGCATGAAGAGGCAGTGCGGGGCGTGCTGGCCACGCTTGCTCCAGGCGCCCGGGTCCTGCGGGTCGGCAACCCGCTGCGGTCGCCGCTCACCATCGAGCGCATCTTGATCCAGAGCGGGCAGCCCGCGGCCGGGCAACTGACGGATGACACCGCCGAGGATGCGCTGCAGCGCTTGTGCCTCCGCCACCCCAGCGAAAGCCGGGTCGTGCTGGTCGTTGACCAGGCCGAAACGCTGAGCGTGGGCGCCATCCGCATCCTGTCGCGCCTGGTGGCGCCGGGGGGACGGCCCAGCGCCGGAATGGCCGCTCTGCTGCACGTCGTCTTCGTCGGCTTGCCGTCGTTCAAGCAACTGATCAAGGAGAAGTCGGCAAGCCCGATTCGCGAGGCCCTGACCCAGGGCGGCCTGCAAGCGCCGGGCACGGCGGCCAGCGTGACGGTGGAGGACTTCCCACCGCCAGCCGAGTTGACGCCGTTCCTGGCTCAGCAGTCGGGCCTGGCTCAGCAGCCGGGCCTGGCTCAGCAGCCGGGCTTGGCTCAGCGGTCGGGCGGCGCCGCGCCATTCGGCCCGGCAGCGCCGTCTTTGCCAGCGGCCGAACAGGACGTCGCCCCAGAGTACGTCCAACCCGCCAGTAAAGGCCGCTCCCCCCTCGATCAGGCGACGATGCTGCTGATCGTGCTGTGCGTCGTGGGCGCGGGAACGGTCGTCGGATTGCCCTACGTCCTGCAATGGCTGGAGATGCGTTGATACGGCAGGTGTCATCGGCAATGTGCGCTCGACGCCAGCCGGTCTAGGTCGCCTCGACCTCGATCTCGGTGATGCCCGCCGCCAGCAGCGCCAGCAGGTCGGCGCGGTCCAGGGCGATGCAGCCAGCGGTCGGCGCGCGGTCCGGGCGGGCAAGGTGCAGGAAGATGGCGCTGCCCGGCGCCGGCCCGGGACCGCGCACCGGCGGCGCGTCGTTCCAGCCTAGCACGCCGATGACGTCATACACGGCGTCTGCCCGCCACAGCTCCTCGTGCCCTGCGGAGAAGGGTAGTTTAACTGGGCGGTTGTAGGCGGAGTCCGCCGGGTCGTCGCACCAGCCGTCATGCGGCGCCAGCGGCGACACCGGGACGGCGGCGCGCGGTCGCGGCAGCCGGTCCGCCCGATACAGCACCCGACGCAGCGGCAGCAGCCCTGCGGGGGTGGCGCCGTCTCCCTCCTGCTTGCGGGCGTTGACGCCACCCGCACCCAGGACGGCGCGGGCCTGAAACGCACCGAGCGTCACCATCCCATCCCGTCCCACCCGCGCCCTCATACCAGCCCCTTCTCCCAAACCTGCGTGGTCCGCCATTCCTGCGCCGCGGCGGCGTAGGCGGCAAGGCCGCGGCTGGGATCGGGTGCCGTGCCGGGTAGGAAGCCGTCCGCGAACCGTGTCGGCTGCAGGAATTCCGGCACGGTGGTCGCGAGCGTCGTGTATTCGCCCTTGCCGAGCGTCCCGGGCGTGACCGGCTCCATCGGGCGCTCCGACCCGGTCTCCGACATGCCGGCCGGGGTTGGCGGGCGGCTGCGGTCCGGCCTCATGCTGATGACCGCCTCGAACAGGCCGAACAGCCCGGCGCCGAGCATCCCCAGCGGTCCGCCGAGGATGCCAGCGCCCAGGACGCGCATGGTGGCCGGAATGGTTTCGCCGGTGACGGCCCGGTAGATTGTGCCGATCACCGGCAGATGATGCAGGGGGTTCAGGCCGTGCATCACGTCGGAGAAGCTGGCATCCACCGGCATCGGCCACGCCTGGTCCGGCCCAATCGGCCCGGCGCCGTCCGGCGGCGTGGCGTAGCCGAACAGTCGGGACGAGGGATCAGCGCCAGGGGTCGGTGGGATCATGGCAAGGCCGTCGCAAGCCTTGTGCCAGCTTGCTGCAGGGCCGCACTGACTCCCTCTCCCTCCGGGAGAGGGTTGGGGTGAGGGGGTCTTGGCTGCCTAGCGACGCGCTGAAGGTTCACCCGGACCATGCTTCTGTGACAGGGATGGGCGGCGCTTGCCCGCTCCCTCACCCCGGCCCTCTCCCGGAGGGAGAGGGAGAAGGCGGCGTCGTTCTGGCAGCCGGCCCTAGATGTCCGCGTAGCAGTGCGTTTCCGCCGCTCCGCCCGGGTTGGTCACGGCGCCGAGATAGGCGGGACCCACGGTCTGGGCATACTTCCAGATGGCGCCGCTGTTGTAGTCGGTGCCGCGCGGGGTCCAGGCGGCCCGGCGCTCCGCCAGCTCGGCGTCGGACACCAGGACCTCGATAGTCCCGACCTCCGCGTCCATGCGGATGCGGTCGCCATTGCGCAGCAGCGCGATCGGGCCGCCCACCGCGGCCTCCGGCCCGACGTGGCCGACGCAGAAACCGCGGGTCGCGCCGCTGAACCGGCCATCGGTGATCAACGCCACGTCTCCGCCCATGCCCTGGCCGTAGATGGCGCTGGTGGTGGACAGCATCTCGCGCATTCCCGGGCCGCCGCGCGGCCCCTCATACCGGATGACGATGACATCGCCCTTCTTGTAGGCGCGGTCATTGACGGCGCGGAACGCCTCCTCCTCGCTGTCGAAGCACACCGCCGTGCCCTCGAATTGCAGGTTGGCCATCCCGGCCACCTTCACGATGGCGCCCTCGGGCGCGAGGTTGCCCTTCAGCCCCACGACGCCGCCGGTTTTGGAGATCGGCCGGGACACCGGATAGACCACGTCCTGATCGGTCGGGAACACCACGTCCTTGAGGTTCTCCGCCAACGTCCTGCCGGACACGGTGATGCAGTCGCCGTGCAGCAGGCCGCCGTCCAGCAGCGCCTTCAGGATGACGGGGATGCCGCCGACGCGGTGGACGTCAAGTGCCACATACTTCCCGCCGGGCTTGAGGTCGGCGATGTAGGGCGTGCGCTTCATGATCCGCACTACGTCGTCCATGGTGAAGCGCAGCCCGGCCTCGTGCGCCAGCGCCGGCAGATGCAGCCCGGCGTTGGTGCTGCCGCCGGTCGCACCCACCACGACAGCCGCGTTCTCCAGCGCCTCCATCGTCACGATGTCGCGCGGGCGCAGGCCGCTCTCGATCAGGGCCATGACGGCGCGGCCGGATTCGACGGCCCAACGGTCCCGGTCCTCATACGGCGCCGGGGACCCGGCGGAGCCGGGCAGCGCCAGGCCGATGGCCTCGCTGACGGTCGCCATCGTGTTGGCGGTGAACTGGCCGCCGCAGGCACCGGCAGAGGGACAGGCGACCTTCTCCAGTTCCAGCAGCTCGCCGTCGTCCATGTTGCCGGCGGCGTGCTTGCCTACGGCCTCGAACACGTCCACCACCGTCACGTCGCGACCGTGGAAGCGACCGGGCAAGATGCTGCCGCCATACATGAACACGCTAGGGACGTTCAGGCGCAGCATGGCCATCATCATGCCGGGCAGCGACTTGTCGCAGCCGGCCAGGCCGACCA
>CAXTDP010000176.1:0-9213 GCA_964242295.1 uncultured Acetobacteraceae bacterium
CCTCGCAGATGAAAAAGCCTTGCTGACCCAGGGCCGTCCACATAAGGCTGCTAGGCAGCCACGCTCGCTCGAAAGCGGACAAGCCGCTACCCACGGAGAGCCGACACTCAAACTGAGACACTGCCCGGATGCCCTCCCATGCCGACCCCTTCGAAGCCAGCCGACGTGGCTGCTACATCGCACGCCCTGTCCATGCCCCGTTTTGGGCCCTATCTGGCCGAGACGGGTGGGAGCGCGACCAAGGCGCTCGCTCCCCACGATTGGAACGCGCGCGTGTCGGCCGCTTTCCTGCATCCGCTCCACATCTTCGAAGCCATGCTGCGCAACGGCGTCGCTGCAGCAACCAATGCGGAACACGGGCCGGACTGGCACCTGGCGCCGCGGTTCCTGGGCCTAACCCCACCCTCGCTTGACACCACCCTTCCCGCATAGAACGATCCCCCGACAAGCAGCCGCCGCAAAGGCTGGCCTTGGGAGGACACGGCATGACCGACCGCGGCATCGGCACCAAGCTTACAGCCACACCCGCCCTGACCCGCCGGACCGCCCTTCTCGGCGCCACCACCGCCAGCCTGCTCGCCACCCACCCCGCCCAAGCCCAATCCGACCCGATCCGCCTCGGCTTCCTTACCGTCAAGACCGGCCCGCTCGCCGCCGGCGGCATCCAGATGGAGCAGGGCCTCGCCCTCTACCTGAAAGACCGCGGCAACCAGCTCGCCGGCCGCCCGGTCCAGCTCTTCACCGCCGACACCGGTGGCACCCCGGCCAACACCCGCACCAAGACCCAAGAGCTGGTCGAACGAAACAACGTGTCCGCCATCATCGGCCCCCTCGCAGCCTTCGAGCTGCTGGCAATAGACGGCTACATGCGCGACAAGCAGATTCCCTGGATCGGCGTCGCCGCCGCCGAGGACGTGACCCAGCGCAACCCGAACCCCTGGTTCGTCCGCGTCAGCGCCTCCTCCGCCCAATGCACCCAGCCAATGGCCGATTACGCGGCCAAGGAGCTGAAGTACAAGCGCATGGCCACCGTCGGCGACGACTTCGCCTACGGCCAAGAACAGAACGCCGGCTTCCAGCGCGTGTTCGAGGACGAAGGCGGCAAGATCGTGCAAAAGATCTGGCCGCCCTTGAACGCGCCGGACTACGGCACCTTCGTCGCCCAGTTCAAGCCGGACCTGGACGGCATCTTCATGTCCTTCGCCGGCTCCAACGGCTTCCGCTTCTTCAAGCAGTTCAAGGAATACGGCGGCGCCACCCCGATCCTTGGCGGCATGACCGCGGTGGACGAGGCCATCCTGCAGCAGATGGGCGACGACGCCGTAGGCATGCTCTCGTCGTGCTGGTACTCGGCGCAGCTAGACACCCCGCTGAACCGCACCTTCGTCCAGGGAATGCAGAGGGACTACAAGGTGGACCCCGGCTACTACGCCGCCGGCACCTACGTCGCCGCCGCAGTGCTGGAAGGCGCGCTGAAATCCATCGGCGCCAAGGTCGAGGACAAGGCGGCCCTGATGAAGGCCCTGCGCGCCGGCACCTTCGACACCGCACGCGGACCCGTGCGCTTCGACGACTACGGCAACGTCATCGGCAACGTCTACATCCGCAAAGTCGAGCGCAAGTCCGGCCGCCTGGTCAACACCGTCGTCAAGACCTACCCGGACATCAGCCAATTCTGGACCTACGACCCCGCGTCCTTCCTGAAGCAACCGGTCTACGCCCGCGACACCCCCCCAGCCCGGAACCTGGAGAACTAGCCCAACGTGCCGCCGCACCACGCCCAGCCAGCGCCCCAACAGGGCACCCGCCCCCACGCAGGGCGGAGCGCAACCCCTTCCGCCGCCTCCCACCACCGGCCAACACCGCAACGCGCAGCACCCCACCGCCCATGACCACCCCCGGCCACCGCTAGCCCATGCAGTTCTGGGCCATCCAAACCCTCAACAGCATCGCCCTCGGCGGCCTGCTGTTCCTGCTGGCATCAGGCTTCTCGCTGATCTTCGGCCTGCTCCGCATTCCCAACCTGGCGCATGGCGGCCTGTTCATGCTGGGCGCCTACCTCGGCGCCACCTTCCTGGCGGCCGGCCTCCCGTTCTGGCAGGCGGCCCTGGCCTCCGCCCTCGCCGTCGGCGCCCTCGGCGCAGTGATCGAGCGCGCGCTGCTCCGCCGCCTCGCCGGCAACGAGCGGGGCCAAGTCCTGGTGACCCTAGGCATCGGCTTCATCATCGCCGACATGTGCCTGGTCACCTGGGGCGGCGACCCCCTGCCCCTGGCAGCGCCCGCCATCCTGCGTCCCCCCCTGCGCCTGGCCGGCCTAGCCTTCCCAACCTACCGCCTAGCCGTCCTAGCCATCGCCGCCGTCGCTGCGATAGCCCTGATCCTACTGATGGACCGCACCCGGCTAGGCGCGATGATCCGCGCCGGCGTGGACGACCGCATGATGGCCCGCGGCGTCGGCATCCCCGTAGGCCGCCTGTTCACCGCCGTCTTCTTCCTCGGCGCAGCCCTGGCCGGGTTCGCCGGCGTCATCGGCGGCCCCATCCTGTCCGCCTACGCCGGCCTCGACACCGACATGCTGCCCCTAGCCCTCATCGTAGTAATCCTAGGCGGCATCGGCAGCCTCCCCGGAGCCCTAGTAGGCAGCTTCATCGTCGGCTTCATCTACAACTTCGGCACCGCCCTGTTCCCGGACTTCGCCTACGTCGTGCTGTTCCTGCCGATGGTGCTGGCCCTGGTGTTCCGCCCCGCCGGGCTGTTCGGGCGCCCCGCCGCGTGACCCCCCGCATGACCCGGCGCCAGCGCAGCCTGCTGGCCGCGCTATCCATCCTGCTCGTCCTGGCGCTGCTCCCAGCCCTGCTGCCCGGCACGTTCTACCTGTCCATCGCCAGCCACGTCATGGTGGCCGCGGTGCTCGCCCTCAGCCTCAACATCCTGATCGGCTACGGCGGCATGACGTCGCTGGGCCATGCGGTCTATCTCGGCGTCCCCGCCTACGCCTATGCCTGGCTCACCGCCGCCGGCTTCGGCGCCGGCACGGCCACGCTGGCAGCCCTCGCCATCGGCACGGCCCTCGCCGCGGTGTTCGGAGTGCTCGCCCTGCGTGCATCCGGCCTGGGCTTCCTGATGATCACCCTGGCGCTGGGCCAGATCGCCTGGGGCTTATCTTACCGCTGGGTAGCCCTGACCGGCGGCGACAACGGCCTGCGCGCCGCCCGCCCTGCCATCGCCGGCTTGGACACCGCCAACCCCCTGGTGTTCTATTACGTGCTGGCCGCCGCCTTCGCCGGCGTGCTGCTCTCCCTATGGCAGCTTTCCGCCTCCCCCTTCGCCGCCTGCCTCCGCGGCACCCGCGACCAGCCGCGGCGCATGGGCATGCTGGGCCACAACGTCTGGCTCATCCGCTTCGCCGCCTTCGTGCTCGCCGGCTTCTGGGGCTCGGTCGCCGGGGTGCTGTATGTCTGGGACTACGGCTTCATCAGCCCGCAGACCCTCTCCCTGCAGCAATCGGCGGAGGCGCTGCTGATGGTCGTGCTGGGCGGCGCCGGGACGCTCGCCGGACCCGTCGCCGGAGCCGTCGTCATCACCGTCGTAAAAACCGTCGTCAGTTCCTACGTGGACCGCTGGTCCTCCCTGCTCGGCCTGATCTTCATAGTGGTCGTCATCCTGCTGCCCCAAGGCCTGGTCCCCGGCCTGCAGGCCCTCCGCCGCCCGCTCCGCCAGCCATGACCATCCCCGCGCTCGAAGTCCACGGCCTGCGCAAGAGCTTCGGCGGCGTCACCGCCACCCGCGACGTCTCGCTGACCGTCATGCCCGGCGAGCGCCGCCTGCTGATCGGCCCGAACGGCGCCGGAAAGACCACCCTGTTCAACCTGATCACCGGCGACCTGCGCGCCGACGGCGGCTCGGTCCGCCTGTTCGGCCAGGAGCTGCTGGGCCTCCCCGTCCGCGGCCGCGTACGCCGAGGCCTCGGCCGCACCTACCAGGTCCTCACCCTGTTCCCCCAGGAAACCCTGGCCCACAACGTAGCCCTGGCGCTGATAGGCACCGGCAGCACCGGCTGGCTGCCCTGGGGCGCCTTCGCCCACCGCCGCGCCCTGCACGACGCCGCAGAGTCCGCCCTGGCCCAGGTCGGCCTATCCAGCCTAGCCAGCCGCATCGTCGCCGAAACCGCCTACGGCGAGCGCCGCCGCCTCGAACTGGCGATGGCCCTGGCCCAGCGCCCCCGCGTCCTGCTGCTCGACGAACCCCTGGCCGGCCTGTCCGCCCCCGAGCGGGACACCGTAGCCGCCCTCCTGGCCGCCCTGCCCCGAGACATCGCCGTCGTGCTGATCGAGCACGACATGGACATGGCCCTAGCCTTCGCCGAACGCATCACCCTCCTGAACTTCGGCAACGTCGTCCTGGAAGGCACCCGAGCCGAGGTCATCGCCGACCCCCGCACCCGCGAGGTTTACCTCGGTGAGTGAAGCCCTGACCCTAGACGGCGTAGACTCCTTCTACGGCGACAGCCACGTCCTGCACGCCGTCGGCTTCACCTTGCGAGAAGGCGCCGTGCTCGCCCTCCTCGGCCGCAACGGCGCCGGCAAGACCACCTGCCTCAACACCGTCATGGGCTTCATGCGCGCCCGCCGCGGCCGCATCACCCTGTTCGGCGAAGCCGTGCAGGCCCTATCCCCCGAGGCCATCTCCCACCGCGGCCTAGCCCTGGTCCCGCAGGGCCGCCGCGTCTTCCCGTCCCTCACCGTGCGCGAGAACCTGCTGGTCGCCCGCCAATCCCGCCGCGGCGGCACCTGGACGCTGGACCGGGTATTCGAAGCCTTCCCCCGCCTGCGGGAGCGCCGCGCCCAGGCCGCCGGCTCCCTCTCCGGCGGCGAGCAGCAGATGATGGTCATCGGCCGCGCCCTGATGGGCAACCCCCGCGTCCTGCTGCTGGACGAGCCGTCCGAGGGCCTAGCCCCCCAGATGGTCGCCGAGATCGGCCGCATCATCGCCGCCCTGAAAGCAGAACGCCTATCCATCATCCTAGTCGAGCAAAACGTGCGCCTAGCCCTTTCCCTGGCCGACGACGTAGCAGTGCTGAACACCGGCCGGGTCGCGCTGCAGGGCGCCCCGGACGTCCTGCAGGCCGAGGGCGCGATAGACCGCCATCTCGGCGTATTCTGACCTAGACTCAAAAGGAACCCATCATGGCGGACGAGACCAATCACTACGGCGCCACCGCGGCGCGCGCGCACGGCCGCCCCGGCCGCGAGCTGCGCCCGGCCAGCATGACGATAGACATGCACTCCCACGTCATGGTGCCGGAGGCCGCCGCCCTGGTCGCGCCGCACGTGGACCTCTCCACCGTACCCCTGGCCCACTTCGCCACCCCGAACACCCAGGCGCTGAACCGCAAGCAGGACGCCGACCGCCGCCCCAACATGGTGGACGCTTCCGTCCGCCTGGCCGACATGGATGCCGCCGGCATTGACCTGCAGGTCATCATGCCCCCGCCGGGCCAGTGCACCTACACCGTCCCACCCGACCTCGCCGCCCAAGCCGCCCGCATCATCAACAACGGCATGGCCGCCTTCGTCGCCCAGCATCCGCAGCGGTTCGCAGCCCTCGGCACCGTGCCGATGCAGGACCCGGCCGAATCCGTCACCGAGCTAAGCCGCTGCATGAGCGAACTGGGCCTCAAGGGCGTGCAGATCCTCACCAACATCGCCGGCAAGGAACTGTCCGACCCGGCCTTCGCCTCGTTCTGGGCACGCGCCGAGGAGCTTGGCGCCGTCGTGCTGATCCACCCCAACGGCTTCACCGAGGCGAGCCGCATGACCCGGTTCTACTTCAACAACGTCGTCGGCAACCCATTGGAAACGACCCTCGCCCTGCACTACCTGATCTTCGACGGCGTGCTGGAACGCCACCCGGCCCTAAAACTGGTCGCCGTCCACGGCGGCGGCTACCTCGCCAGCTACTCCGGCCGGATTGACCACGCCTGGGGCGCCCGCACCGACGCCCGCGGCGGCCTGCCGCAGCCGCCGACGACCTATCTGAAACGGGTATTCTTCGACTCCGTCGTCTTCACCCCGCACCAGCTCCGCAACCTGGTGGACGTGTTCGGCGCCAGCCAGATCGTGATGGGGACCGACTACCCCTACGACATGGCGGAAAGCGATCCAGTGGGGCACCTCGCCTCCGCCGGGCTGGACGAGACGACGTTTGCAGCCATCGCGGGGGGGAACTCCCGCAGGTTGTTCGGCATCTGACGCCGGGCAGGCTGCCACGGGATCATGCTGCGATCCTGCATCCCGCCCACAGGCGAGGCAGTATCTCAGCTTGAATGTCGGCTCGTGGTGGATTGCCGTCCCCCGGCTTCCGGCCATGATGGAGCGGAAGCAGATGCTTGAGAGCAGACTGGATAGGAGCGCATTGTGCTGAACGAGCAGATTACGATCCGAACGCGCGACGGTGCATGCACGTTGCACGTCGCGACGCCGGCGGGCACCGGGCCGTGGCCAGCCATTATCTTCTACATGGACGCAGGCGGCATCCGGCCTGTAGCTGTTGAGATGGCGCAGCGGCTTGCGGGCGCCGGCTACGTCGTGCTGCTGCCCGACCTATTCTACCGTTATGGCCCGTACGGGCCGTTGGTGCCCAAGGAGGTGTTCGCGGGCGACGCCCGCGCGATCCTCGGGCCGATGATGGCCACAACCGGCAACGACAAGGCCGCCGAGGACACGGAAGCCTTCCTCGCCTATCTCGGCACGCGCGGCGACGTCGCTGGCCGCAAGGTCGGCGCGGTAGGCTTCTGCATGGGCGGCGGCATGGCGCTCGCCGCGGCAGCCACCTATCCCGATCGCTTCGGGGCGGTCGCGAGCTTCCACGGCGGCAATCTCGCAACCGACGCGCCAACCAGCCCCCACCTGTTCGCGCCGAACCTGAAAGCCGAGGTTTATGTTGCCGCCGCCGAGAACGACCGCAGCTACCCGCCTGAGATGGCGGAGCGGTTCGAGCAGGCACTGGTGCAAGCCGGCGTGCGCTACCGGGCGCAGACCTACCCCGCAGCGCACGGCTGGATGAAGCCAGATTTCCCCGTATACGATCATGCCGCCGCCGAGCGCGGCTGGATCGAGATGCTCGCGCTCTTCGGCCGCAACCTGCACCAAGGTGAATGACTGCTGGCGAAGCTGATCGAGCGTCCGCTTCCGGCGCACGCTCCCATCCGTTCGGCGCTAGCTGCGGATCGTAAGACGACTTTCAAACTAAGACGTCACCCGCCCCAGCCCGCTACAGCACCACGACGCCGCTGTGCTTGGCCTTACGCTCGGGCTCGACGTGGATGCTGATGACCGCCTTGCCGACCCGCGCGCGCAGGGCCTCCTCGATACGGTCGCAGATGACGTGCGCATCCTCGACCGCCATGCGCCCGGGCACGACCAGGTGGAACTCGACGAAGGTCACGTTGCCGGCCATGCGCGTCCGCACGTCATGAGCCTCGATCGCGCCGTCCGCGCTTTCGGAAATGATCCGGCGCAGCTCGGCCACCGCATCGGGATCGGACACCTCGTCCATCAGGCCTCCCACCGACTCCCGCAGCATTCCATAGCCCGCCCACAGGATGTTGAGCGCGACCAGAGCGGCAACGGCGGGATCAAGGCGCAGCCAACCGGTCAGCGGCACCAGCGCAAAGCCGGCCAGCACCGCGCCCGTGGTCCACACGTCCGTCATCACGTGCCTGCCGCCGGCGACCAGGGCAGGCGACTTCCACGCCCGCCCGCTGCGTATCAGCACGACCGCCCATATCAGGTTGATGCACCCGGCAGCGCCGTTCAGCGCGATCCCCAGGAACGGCGCGTCAGGCGCGTGCGGGTTCTGCCACCCGAGCCACGCCTCGCGGCCAATCACCAGCGCCGTCACCAGCACCAGCGCGCCCTCGACCACGGCGCTGAGATATTCGGCCTTGTTGTGCCCATAGGGGTGGTTGGCATCGGCCGGCTGCTCGGCAAACCAGAGGGCGACCAGCGCCCCGACCGCCGCGACCACGTTGATGACCGTCTCAAGCGCGTCCGAATAAAGCGCGACGCTGCCCGTCAGCCAGTAGGCGCCCGTCTTCATGCCGAGGACGACGATGCTGATGCCCAAGCTGCCCCAAGCAACGCGAAGGCTGCGGCTCAGCCCGCTCCCCTTCACCCTGGCCCCCTCGTCATAGCGGCCTCAACGCAGCAGCAGCTTGCGGCCTGCCTCTGTACTCATGCCAGCGAAGACCGCCACCGCCGTCCAGCACGCCAGCGGCAACGCCCCGGCGATACGGCCGGACACCAGGCAGGCCGACGCCGCCGAAGAGTGCTGCCACCGCAATGATGTGGACCGTCCTGACACTGTGAAGCGGCTGCAGCCCGAAGTGATAGGGGCGCCGGTCCAGGACGGCAAGCGCCTGGACCGGTAGGCAGATGGGATCGAAGCTGGGGTCTGCCCATGGCTGTAATGCTCGCGTTCAGGGTGGCCCGCCCCAGGGCCGGCTGCTCGCCTCCTGTTATTGCGAACGCCTCGCACTATCAAGCGCCGCATGAGAAGCGGATGCACCATGACGCATTCCCCACCGCCTCAATGAGCCGTGACCCCCATCCACCGGCAGCGCCACCCCAAGCACAAAGCTCGCCCCAGGGCTGCGGAGCCACATCACCGCCGCCGCGACCTCCTCGGCCATCCCCATCCGCCCAATCGGCTGATCGCGAAGGAACTCCTTCATCGCCGCAGGATCAATCCCATCCCCCATCGGCGTATCAATGCAGCCGGGACATACCGCATTCACCCGTATGCCCTTGGTCGCATAATCCAGGGCGGCGCTCTTCGTCAGCCCGATCACCCCATGCTTGCTCGCATGATAAGCCGCCCGGCCCGGCAAACCGACCAGCCCGCCCAGCGAGGAGCAGTTCACGATCGCCCCGCCGCAGGCCGCCGCATCTCGGCCTGGAACAAGCCCGCCGCTCCAGCCAACCCCAACCCAGCACCCACCCACCCGCGCACGCAATCCTTGACGCTGCCACCCCGACAATGTTCTTGTTCCGTTCATGTCGGCACCAGCAACCCAGGCCACCCTGCACCACGACCCTGGCCCACCAGCCACGGACACGCCCTACTACCGCGGCGTCCTGCACGGCTTGATTGACAGGGGCGCCGACCTCACCCGCATCCTGCACGAACACGCCCTCGCCCACGCCGCGCAGC
>CAXTDP010000177.1:0-9151 GCA_964242295.1 uncultured Acetobacteraceae bacterium
CGGGACCGGGGTTGGCGGGGAAGCCTCGGCCAGACCGGCGGACGCCAGCGCAAGGATCAGGGCAGGGCACAAGAGGATCAGGCGCATGAAGGGATTGTAGCAGGCCCGCGGGTCCAGCGGCAGCGGTATCATGGCCCCGGCGCCATGACGGGTCTGTGCCTGTGCTGCCTGCGCCACGCTGCAACCCCGGCGGACCCGGTGCATTAACAGGATACCGCTTGAACAGGAGCCAACGCCATGAGCACGGACAAGTCCCCCTCCGAAGAAGCCGCCGAGCTGCGCGACAAGCTCGACGGCCTGCGCGCCACCGACCCGGCGCCGCACGTCGCCGCCGCCAAGCAGCAGGTGTCCGACACCGCCGCCAATGTTGCCGCCAACGTGTCGGACACCGTCAGCCAGACGGCCTCCAGCATGAAGGATACCGCCGCGAACGTGCGGGACGCGGTCGTGCCGCCGCTGCGCCAGGGAGCCGACGCCGTACGTGGCGCCGTCGCCACCGCCCGCGACAAGGTCCAGCAGGCCAATGACGGGGCCGAGGCGCTGTCCGACCGGATACGCGACCAGCCGTTCCTGGCGCTGGGGCTGGCGGTGCTGACCGGCTACGTGCTAGGCCGGGCCTACCGATAGCATGCTGGCCGGCGGCTGCCTTTGCGGCGCGGTGCGCTACCAGGCAACCGCCGAGCCGTTCCATGAGACGGTGTGCCACTGCGCCGATTGCCGGCGAGCGGTTGGCGCGGCGGCTGTGGCGTGGTTCTCGGTGCCCTTGTCAGCATTCCATTGGACATCCGGCACCCCGGCCGCCTTTCAGTCCAGCCCAGGCGTAATGCGCCGGTTCTGCGCCGCCTGCGGCACTTCGCTGACCTATGAGGGCGCGCCGGGCGAAGTGGACGTGACGACCTGCAGCCTGGATGATCCCGCTGCGGTGCCGCCGCATGACCACACCCGCACAGCAGCACGGCTGCCCTGGGACACCATAGGCGATGGTCTGCCAGCTTATCCCCAGGGACGGCCGCCCTCCGACAGCGCCTGAAGCTACCCACTCGTAAGAATGTCGTAGGGCGGAACAGCATCAGTGCCTTCCGCCACAGGGCGGCACCGACGTTTGGCGGACGCCGCCGCCACTTTTTCGTCCCACCATTCTCGAACCCTGTCCGAGCGCGTGCAAACGTGTGGGAGCCTGCTCCTGTTCGAGGCAGACATCAGCCGCATGGCGGAAACGGCGGCGCTGAACGGCGCATCGGCGCTTCCGTGTCTGCGGCACGGGCGATAGGTTGGCCTGTACGAACAGGAGATCAGCCATGCATCGCCGCACCCTGCTGGGCGCCTTGAGCGTCAGCCCGCTGCTCTGGAACGTCGCCGCATGGGCGCAGACCCCGCGCGATTTGGTCGTCATGGGCATGTCCATAGACGACATCGTCAGCATGGACCCCCAGGAAAGCTTCGAGTTCAGCGGCGAGGAGGTGCTGGGCAACTGCTACGACCGGCTGGTGCTGCCGGACCTGGCCAACCCGGCCATCATCAACCCCGGCCTGGCCGAACGATGGGAGACCGGCGCCAACGGCCTGACCACCACCTTCCACCTGGTGCGCGGGCGCAAGTTCGCCTCCGGCAACCCGGTGACGGCGGAGGACGCGGCGTTCTCCCTGCAGCGCGCCGTGATCCTGAACAAGTCGCCGGCGTTCATCCTCAACCAGTTCGGCTTCACTCCAGCGAACGTCGCTGAGCGCATCCGGGCGACGGATGAGAACACGCTGGCGCTGCAGATCGCGGAGGCCGGGTCGCCCTCCTTCCTTCTGTATTGCTTGTCCGCGCTGGTCGGCAGCGTGGTGGACAAGAAGACCGTCATGTCCCATGCGGCCGGCGACGACCTGGGCAACGCCTGGCTAAAGGCCGGCAACGGCGCCGGGTCCGGCCCATTCCAGTTGCGGCAGTGGCGTGCGAGCGAGAACGTCACCGCCGACGCCAACCCGAACCACCCGCATCCGCCGAAGATAAAGCGCGTCGTGGTGCTGCACCGCCCCGATCCGTCGGCGCAGTTGCTGGGCTTGCAGCGCGGCGACATAGACATCGCCCGCACGCTCAGCCCGGATCAGTTGGTGACGCTGGGCAAGGACCCCGCCTATATGCTGCTGACCTCGCCGAAGTCGTATCTCAGCTACATCGCCCTGAACCAGAACCACCCGATGCTGTCCAAGCCTGGCGTGCGGCAGGCAATCAAGTGGGCGGTGGACTACAAGGGAATCTCGGCCAACATCACCCCCAGCACCTACGAGCCGCACCAGGCGTTCCTGCCCAAGGGCTTCCCGGGCGCGCTGAACGACCTGCCGTTCCAGAAGGATGTGGTCAAGGCTAAGGCGCTGCTGGCGGAGGCCGGCGTCTCCGGCGGCTTCGAGGTCACGCTGGACCACGACACCAGCTCGCCGGCCCCGGACGTGGCGCAGGCGATCCAGGCCAACCTGGCGGAGATCGGCATCAAGGTGACGCTGATCGCCGGCGAGCAGCGCCAGGTCATCACCAAGACCCGCGCCCGGCAGCACCAGATGGCGATGGTGCGCTGGGGGTCCGACTACATTGACCCGCACAGCAACGCCGAAACCTTTAACATCAACACCGATAACTCCGAGGCGCAGAAGAACCGCACCCTCGCCTGGCGCAGCAACTGGAAGGACGACGAGTTCACCGCCCGCGCCATCGCCGCCCTGAAGGAGCGGGACGGGGAGAAGCGGATCGAGCTGTATGAGGCGCTGCAGCGGGACCACCGGGAACACAGCCCCTTCGTCATCCTGCAGCAGCAGATCGAGGTCGCGGCCATGAAGAAGGGCGTGACCGGCCTGGACCTGGCGCTGCTGTCCGACCGCAGCCGATACGACGGGCTGCAGAAGGCTTAAGCCCCGCGCGTGCGCCGCTTCCGGGGATTGGCCGCGACCCTGGCCAGCGTTCCCATCACCCTGTTCGGCCTGGTGCTGATTACCTTCCTGATCGGCCGCGTCGTGCCGATTGACCCGGTGCTGGCCATTGTCGGCGACCGTGCCCCGGCCGACGTGGTAGCGCGTACCCGGCTGGAGCTGGGCCTGGACCGCCCGTTGCCGGAGCAGTTCGTGCGCTACCTCGGGCAGCTCGGCCAGGGTGACCTCGGGCGGTCGGTGATGACCAGCAACCGGGTCACGTCCGACATCGCCCGGTTCTTCCCGGCGACGCTGGAGCTGGCGACGGCGGCGCTGCTGGTGGCGGTGCTGGTGGGGGTGCCGCTCGGGGTATGGGCGGCGGTGCGGCAGGGCGGCTGGGTGGACATGGTGATCCGGGTGGTGTGCCTGTCCGGGCACTCGCTGCCGGTGTTCGTGCTGGCGCTGCTGGCGCTGCTGGTATTCTACGCGACCCTGCAGTGGGCGCCGGGGCCGGGGCGCCAAGGCATCATGTTCGACGGGATGGTGGACCAGCGGACCGGGCTGCTGCTGGTGGATGCGGCGCTGGCGGGCCAGTGGGACGCGTTCGGGGACGCGCTGCGGCAGATGACGCTGCCGGCGCTGGTGCTGGGCCTGTCCAACATGGCCTACATCGCCCGAATGACCCGCGGCTTCATGCTGGACGCCCTGCGCGGGGAGTGGGTGATCACCGCACGAGCCAAGGGGCTGTCGGCGGCCTCCGTCGTGTGGCGCCATGCGTTCGGCAATATCCTGGTGCGGCTGGTGACGGTGCTGGCCCTCACTTATGCCGGGCTGCTGGAGGGAGCGGTGCTGACGGAGACGATCTTCTCCTGGCCCGGGCTGGGGCAATACCTGACCGGCAGCCTGTTGAACGCTGACATGAACGCCGTGCTGGGGGCGACGCTGGTGGTTGGGCTGACCTATGTGGCGCTGAACCTGCTGGCGGACCTGATGTATCGGGTGCTGGACCCGCGGATGCGATGAAGGGGGTTGCTAACCTTCTCCCTCTCCCTCCGGGAAAGGGCCGGGGTGAGGGAAGCCACCAGCGCCATGCCTGGCCAGCGTCGGCGCGATGCTCCTTGCCTGGGCCAGCGGCGGTCCTTGCGGCTTCCCTCACCCCAACCCTCTCTCGGAGGGGGAGGGAGAAGGGATGATCGCGTCGCGCGATTGGCTGCTGACCGATGCCCCGGCGTCGCGCTCCCAGGCTGCATGGGGCCGGCGCTACCGGCTGTGGCTGTCGTTCCGGCGCAACCCGCTGGCGATGATCGGGCTTCTGGTAGCGCTGGCCCTGGTGCTGCTGTCCCTGGCGGCGCCGCTGCTGGCGCCCTACGACCCCGGCACGCAGGACCTGGCCCACCGTCTGGCCCGGCCCTCCGCCGCGCACCGGCTGGGTACGGACGAGCTTGGGCGCGACATCTACTCGCGCCTGCTGTACGGCGGCCGCATCACCCTAGGCATGGTCGTCGCCGTCGTCCTGCTGGTGGCGCCCCTGGGCCTGCTAGTTGGCTGCGTCGCCGGCTATGCCGGCGGCATCTGGGACCGGCTGCTGATGCGGGTGACGGACGTTTTCCTCGCCTTCCCGCGGCTGGTGCTGGCGCTGGCCTTCGTCGCGGCGCTGCGTCCCGGCGTCACCAGCGCCATCGCCGCCATCGCGCTTACGGCCTGGCCGCCCTATGCCCGGCTGGCACGGGCGGAAACGCTGGGCTACCGCGGCGCGGACTTCGTCGCCGCCGTGCGGCTGACCGGCGCCGGCGCGGGACGGATCGTCTTGCGCCACATCGCGCCCCTGTGCATCCCAAGCCTGGTCGTGCGGGTGACGCTG
This sequence comes from uncultured Acetobacteraceae bacterium, assembly GCA_964242295.1. Classification (GTDB taxonomy): domain Bacteria; phylum Pseudomonadota; class Alphaproteobacteria; order Acetobacterales; family Acetobacteraceae; genus DASWOJ01. The sequence goes on from CAXTDP010000177.1 coordinate 4,747, forward strand.
GACATGAGCAGCATCATCCTGACTGCCGCCGGGCTGGGCTTCCTCGGCATGGGCGCGCAGCCGCCATCGCCGGAATGGGGCGCCATGATCGCCACCGCCCGGCGGTTCATCCTGGAGCAGTGGTGGGTGGCGCTGGCACCGGGCGTGGCCATCTTCGTCGCCAGTTTGGCCTTCAACCTGCTGGGCGACGGGCTGCGGGACGTGCTGGACCCCAAGGCGGACGGGTGAGCATGGCGGTGCGGGCCGTGTTAGGATCGGGCCGAAAGAGGAGGTGCGCCATGGACGACGCTGCCGTGATGCCAGCCCGGCACAAGCTGGATACGCGCGATTACGAACGCATGGTGGACGCCGGTATCCTGGGCAAGCAGGACCGGGTAGAGTTGATTGGTGGAGAGATCCTGGACATGGCGCCAATTGGGCAAAGCCATGGCTCACTGGTGGCTGCTTTGAACCAGGCGCTTGTGTTGGCATGTCACGGGCGGGCTATCGTATTCACGCAAAGCTCCCTTTGGCTCGATCATTGGAACGTGCCGCAGCCCGACTTCGCCGTGTTGCGACTCCGGCCCGACTTTTACGCCATGGGATCGCGTCCCGGCCCGGCTGATGCGTTCCTAGTGGTCGAGGTGGCGGACAACTCGCTCCGTTACGACCGGGAGGTGAAGCTGCCGTTGTATGCGGGGGTGGGCATTCCCGAGTACTGGATCGTGGATTTGCAGCAGCGCGTGGTGGATGCTTACAGGCGGCCGGAAGCGGGCAGATATGCCGAGAGTGCGACGCACCGGGGCGGCGATCAAGTGGAGCTTGCCGCCGTGCCGGATATCGTCGTGACGATCCCCTCGGTGCTTCGGTGATGCGGGCGGCCTTGCGCGCGTTCAGCCGCCGCCCCCATGCTGGCTGACATCCAGAACCTCCGCATCGCCTTCCCCACCCCCCAGGGCTGGAGCGAGGCCGTCCGTGGCGTGTCGCTCTCCCTCGGTCAGGAGAAGCTGGGCATCGTCGGCGAAAGCGGCTCCGGCAAGTCGCTCACCGCCCGGTCCCTGCTGCGGCTGCTGCCGGCCGGCGCCCGGGTGCAGGCGGATCGGCTGGCCTTCGACGGGATCAACATACTGACCGCCAGCGAGCGCGGCATGCGCGCCATACGCGGCAAGCGCGCCGGGCTGATCCTGCAGGACCCGAAGTACTCCCTGAACCCGGTGATGACCGCCGGCGACCAAGTGGCCGAGGCCTGGCGCCGGCACAAGGGCGGCAGCAAGCGCCTGGCAGCCGCGGCGGCGGTGGACCTGCTGGCCCAGGTGCTGATCCGCGACCCTGCCCGCGTCGCCGGGCTGTATCCGCACGAGCTTTCAGGCGGCATGGGCCAGCGGGTGATGATCGCCATGATGCTGGCTCCCGACCCGGAGCTGCTGATCGCCGACGAACCTACCAGCGCGCTCGACGCCACGGTGCAGGCGGAGATCCTGCGGCTTATGGAGGACCTGGTCAGCCGCCGCGGCATGGGCTTGCTGCTGATCAGCCACGACTTGCCGCTTGTCGGCCACTTCTGCGACCGCGTCGCCGTGATGTATGCCGGGCGCATCGTCGAGACGCTGCAAGCGGGCGAGCTGGCCCATGCCGAGCATCCCTACACACGCGGCCTGCTGGAGTGCATGCCCAGCCTGACCCACCCCCGCGACCGCTTGCCGGTCATGCAGCGCGACCCGGCTTGGCTGAGCGCGTCAGGATGACAGTTTCCTACTCCCTCTCCCTTCGGGAGAGGGCCGGGGTGCACACACCGTAGCTGGCCGTTGCTGGCGCCAGCCTGCTTTGCCAGGGGCAGGATGGTCCTTGTTGCCTCCCTCACCCCGGCCCTCTCCCGTAGGGACAGGGAGAAGCAAACACTTTTTTCCTTGTCAGCCGAGGCCCGCACGGTGATCGCCGTGGATGGCCTGCGCGTCCGCTTCGGCGACATGGAGGTCGTGCGCGGCGTGTCGCTGGCCGTGCCGCGCGGCGGCAGCTTTGGGCTGGTCGGGGAAAGCGGGTCCGGCAAGAGCACCATCCTGCGCGCTCTGTCAGGCCTGAACCCGGACTGGACCGGGCGTATGTCGGTGGATGGCATGGCGCTGACGCCCCGGCGGGACCGCGCGTTCTTCCGCCGGGTGCAGATGGTGTTCCAGGACCCCTACGGCTCGCTGCATCCCCGGCAGACCGTGGACCGCGCCCTGAGCGAGCCGCTGGACGTGCACGGCCTGTCCGACCGTGACGCCCGCATCGCCCAGGCCATGCAGGACGTGGCGCTCGCGCCCGCAACTCGCTTCCGCTACCCGCACCAACTCTCCGGCGGCCAGCGCCAGCGTGTCGCCATCGCACGGGCGCTGATGGCGGAACCGGAGGTGCTGCTGCTGGACGAGCCGACCAGCGCCCTCGACGTGTCCGTGCAGGCCGAGGTGCTGAACCTGCTGCGCGACCTGCAGGCCCGGCGCGGCCTGACCTACATCCTGGTCAGCCACAACCTGGCCGTCGTGGCGCACTTATGCGGCGCGCTCGGCGTCATGCAGGCGGGCGAGATCGTGGAGCATCTGACCACCGAGGACCTGCGGGCCGGACGCATCGCCCACCCGCACACGGCCGAGTTGCGCCGCCTCAGCGTCGAATTGGAGGAATAAACCATGGAAACTTGGCGCCGCACCCACGACTGGGGTGCCCTGACCCGGCAGGAGATCGCCGCCGCCCGTGACGCCGGCGCCCTGCCAGTGCTGACGGTCGGCAGCACCGAGCAGCACTCCGACCACTTGCCGGTGGACACCGACACCCTGTCCGCTCACCGCGTCGCCACCCTGGCGGCGGAGCGGTGCGATGCGCCGCATGTCCTGGTGCTGCCGCCGCCGTCGTTCGGCTTCTCGCCGCATTACCTGGCCTGGCCCGGTACTATCTCGCTGTCGCTAGGCACCTTCATGGGCTTGGTCTCGGACGTGGCGGACAGCCTGCACCGCACCGGCTTCGACCGGCTGCTGATCGTGAACGGTCATGGCGGCAACATCGGCCCGCTGACGGCGGCATGCACGGAACTGGTCAGCCGGGGCAGGCGCGTCGGCGCTGTTACCTATTTCGCTGCGGGTGGGGCCGAACTGCTGGCAGCGATTCCTGGGGCAAGGAAGGGAGTAGGCCATGCCTGCGCCTACGAGACCGCACTGCAACTGGCGTTGCGACCTGACGAGCGGCAACGCATCGCCGGACGAATTGACGGCCTGCCGCCGCGTCTGGTGCCGGCCTATGTGGATGGAGAGGATATGCTGGCCGGGTCAGGCATGGCGTATGCGGCGCTGTTCCCAGCGGGTGACCCTGGATACACTGGCGATCCCGCCGCAGCAACGGCGGAGGCCGGTGACCAACTATTGGAGGCGACCGTTGCTGCTTTGGCCGGATTTTACCCGCGGTTCGCCAATGCGGGCCTTAAGATCGGCAATCCGTAGCGGCGGCCCGTCGCGGACCGCCGCCTGCAGGAATTAACCCCGGCGGGAGCCGAGGTTGGTGCCGGAGCCGCTGAACGGGTCGTCGCCCGATGCTACCTGTGAACTGCCACCGCCGCCCAGGTTCACACCGGCGCCGGAGAAGGGGTCGCCTTCCGGCATCTGGCCGTTCGGCGTCATGTGGTCCACGGCGTGCGGCAGATACTGCGACAGCTGGCTGAGCAGGTCGTGCGGCTGCATGTTGGACTGCTGCGCCCACTGGTTCACCTGCTGCTGGCCGAACACCTGCTGCAATTGGTCCGGACTGACCTGCTGGTTCGGCCCATTGTTGACCCAGGAGTTCGCGACGTTGCCCATTCCGGCCTGCTGAAACTTTTGCAGCAGGCCCCCTAGGCCGCCCGCCTGCTGCTGCTGTCCACCGCCGAGCATGTTGCCCAGCATCCCGCCGGCCCCGCCGCCGCCGCCCAGCAGAGAGCCGAGGATACCGCCAACCGGGGACGACGCGGCGTTGCTGCCTCCCATTACGCTGCCTAGGATCGAATCAAGGATGCCCATGCGAAATCTCCTGCCGAAAGCGGCATCTTGCCGCACCATGCCTGGAGCATAACCGAAACGGGCACCAAGGGTTGCAGTCAGGCGCATGGAACCTGCCACGCTCTGCCGCCTTACCCTCCGATGCCCAGCCCACAGTTGAGTCAGCGCAGCATGAGCCAAATGATTTCGCCTGCCGGCCGTGCCCCTAGACCGGTGCGCCGCGCATCCCGCGACGGCTGGCCGTTGCCGCCGCCGATCCATCCGGCCTGGATGGCGCGCCGCGCCACTTGGTGGCTCGGGCTGCTGCGCGCCGGCCGGGTGCATCGCTTCCATGCCGACATGGCGGTGCTGGCCGGCGGCTATGCCATGGCGGACCGGCGCCGGCCGTTGCTGCGGTATGGGGAAGCGCTGCGTCAGGAGTGGCG